>NZ_CAXAVR010000164.1:0-4207 GCF_963972535.1 uncultured Salegentibacter sp. | reverse complement strand
TGCGGCTTATACGCGCTACCACCCAGGGAGCGGTACAACTTGGTTTTGATGCTAAAGACGCACAGCAACTGGCTATGCAAACCTGTTTGGGTGCTTCCAGCTTGCTTATAGAATCTGGTAAACACCCCGAAGAAGAAATAGACAAAGTAACCACACCACGTGGATGTACCATTGAAGGTTTGAATGAAATGGAACACAATGGCCTTAGCTCCTCTTTAATAAAAGGGATACAGGCTTCATTTAAAAAAATAAACACGATAACAACCGATTAACTATGGACTTATTTGATGTTTATCCGCTTTACAATATTACGCCGATAAAAGGTGTTGGCGCTTATGTGTTTGATAAAGAGGATAGGAAATATCTAGACCTATATGGGGGGCACGCTGTAATCTCGATTGGACATTCCCATCCGGCTTATGTGAATTCCATTTCTAAACAGGTTTCTGAACTGGGTTTTTATTCCAATTCGGTTAAAAATCCTTTACAAAATGAACTTGCCGATAAGTTGGAAAAAATTGCAGAAATAAAAGATTACAGCCTGTTTTTATGTAATTCTGGTGCTGAAGCCAATGAAAATGCTTTAAAAGTCGCTTCTTTTTATACTGGTAAAGACCGTGTTATTTATTTTGAAAATGCTTTCCACGGAAGAACATCAGGAGTGGTTGCGGTGACCGATAATGAAAACATCAAAGCACCCTTCAATAAGAACCATAAAGCTACAAAACTTGTTTTTGAGGATATTGAAGCTCTTGAAAACGAGTTGAAAAAGGGCGATGTGGCCGCAGTTATTTTTGAGGTGATACAAGGAGTTGGTGGTTTGGATGAAGCTTCAACTGAGTTTTACCAAAAAACAGCTGAATTATGTAAAAAGTATAATTCAGTCCTGATTGCAGACGAGGTACAATCGGGTTACGGCAGAACAGGAGATTTTTTCGCCTTTCAAAAACATAATATTCGTCCTGATATTATTTCTATCGCCAAAGGTATGGGGAACGGATTTCCAATTGGTGGTGTTTTAATAGATAATGCTATTTCAGCGAAATCGGGAATGTTGGGAACCACTTTTGGAGGGAACCATCTGGCTTGTGCCGCAGGGATTTCGGTTTTGGAGGTTATTGAGAAAGAAAATTTATTGAAGAATGCGGCTGAATTATTTGAATATGTAAAGGAAAAAGCGGCTGAAATTCCCCAGATTCAGAAAATCAAAGGTCGCGGATTGATGATTGGGTTAGAATTCGATTTTGAGATCGCGCAAATAAGAAAAGAGCTTTTATTTAAGCATCAGATCTTTACAGGGGCTTCAGCGAACAAAAAATTACTACGAATTCTACCTCCTTTAAATATTAAAAAACAACATTTTGATGAGTTATTTAAAGCTTTGAAAATTGTTTTAGACTTAAAATAATACCTGCAAGGTTTTTAAAACCTTGTAGGTATGTATGAAATAAAAACCTACAAGGTCTCGTAGACCTTGCAGGAAAAAATCAATAAAATGAAGAATTACACAGAATTATCAGATATAGAAGATTTACAGCAATTAATTACTGAAGCGCTGGAACTAAAGAGAGGCACTCCTACTTTGGAAATCGGTAAAGGAAAAACCCTTGGAATGCTATTTTTTAATCCCAGTTTACGTACGCGTTTAAGTACTGAAAAAGCGGCAAAATTATTGGGAATGGAAGTGATGGTAATGAATGCCGGAAGTGATAGCTGGAAACTGGAATTTGAAGACGGCGCGGTTATGAACTCAAATAAAGCTGAACATATCAAAGAAGCTGCTGCGGTTTTGTCACAGTATTGCGATATCATCGCGGTACGAGCATTTCCTGATCTACAGGATAAAGAAAAAGATGAAGCTGAAACAGTATTGAATAGTTTTAAAAAATATGCTTCTGTACCTGTTGTAAATCTGGAAAGTGCTACCGGTCATCCATTACAGGCACTTACCGATGCGATTACAATTTCAGAATTAAATAAAAAAGATAAGCCAAAAGTTGTGCTTAGTTGGGCGCCACATCCAAAAGCATTACCGCAAAGTGTACCCAATTCTTTTGCTGAAATTATGCAAGTTCTGGATGTTGATTTTGTGATCACCAATCCTGAAGGCTATGATTTGAATCCTGAAATCACTAAAAACATTCCTGTAATTCACAACCAGGACGAAGCTTTAAAAGAGGCCGATTTTGTGTATGTGAAAAATTGGAGCAGTTATGAAGCATATGGGCAAAAATTAAGCGAGGATAAAACCTGGACTTTTTCAGCAGAAAAATTAATGCAAACCAATAATGCAAAAGTGATGCATTGTTTGCCGGTAAGAAGAAATATGGTGATTGCTGATGAAGTTCTTGATTCAGAAAACTCGGTAGTAATTCAACAGGCGGGAAATAGAACTTTCGCTGCACAAGCTGTTTTAAAAAGGATTTTAGAAGAGAAGGTAAAGCAAACGGAATTAGGTAAAAATGCTTAACCAGTATGTAGTTTGATCGAACTTGAATTGACGGAATTAAGGAATTATGAAAAACGAAGTTTTAAAAGTTGTAAAAATAGGAGGGAAGCTTATTGAAAATGAAACTAAGTTTTCAGCTTTTCTGGGCGATTTTGTTGCTTTAGATGGTCCCAAAATCCTGGTTCACGGCGGGGGAAACCTCGCTACCGAAATTGCAGGAAAGCTAGGTTTTAAAACCCAAATGTTTGAGGGGCGTAGAATCACTGATGCCGATTCGATTAAGGTGATCACTATGGTTTATGGAGGTTTCATCAATAAAAATATTGTGGCCAAACTCCAGGGACTTCAAAACAACGCCATAGGTTTGAGCGGTGCCGACGGTATGAGTATTATTTCTAAAAAACGTCCTGTGCAGGAAGTCGATTTTGGTTTTGTAGGAGATGTGGAGAAGGTTAATTCAAAATTTATAAATTCACTTTTAAAACAGAATATTACACCCGTTTTTTCGGCAATTTCCTGTACCGCTGAAGGATTACTTTTAAATACTAATGGCGATTCTGTTGCTGCGGAAATCGCCAAGGCGATGAGTTCAATTTATGAAACCGAACTTTATTTCTGTTTTGAGAAAAAAGGTGTGCTGGCTAATGCCGAAGACGATAATTCGGTAATTGAAGAAATTACCAGTGAAAAATACCAAGAATTGCTCCAGGAGAAAGTGATAAGTGACGGGATGCTGCCTAAACTACATAATTGTTTCCAGGCGGTTGAAGGCGGCGTTAAAAATATATTCCTGGGAGATTTCAGGCTATTAAAAAAGGAATCTGTTTATACTAAAATCACGAATTGATGAAGCTCGAAGAATTACAAAGGGATGCTTTAGAATTACTAAAAAACCTCATTAAAACGCAATCCTTCTCAAAGGAAGAAGATAAAACAGCCGAATTACTTGAGGACTGGTTTCGTACTAAAGAGATGACCTTTTATCGGCATTTAAATAATGTTTGGGCTACCAACAAATATTTTGATCCAGACAAGCCTAGCTTGCTCCTAAATTCCCATCATGATACCGTAAAGCCAAATTCAGCTTATACCCGGGACCCTTTTGAAGCCGAAATTAAAGATGGGAAATTATATGGGTTGGGTAGTAATGATGCTGGTGGATGCCTGGTTTCTTTACTCGCTACGTTTACCTGGTTTTATGAATCCAAAGACCTTAAGTATAATCTTATTTTTGCCGGGACCGGGGAAGAAGAAATTAACGGCAAAAACGGGATTGCCTGTATGTTACCAAAAATGCCGAAAGTTGATGTAGCGATTGTTGGAGAACCTACTTTAATGCAATTGGCAATTGCCGAAAAGGGTCTTGTAGTTTTTGACGCAAAAGTAAAGGGAACTCCTTCACATGCCGCTCATCCCAATGATAATAATTCAATTTATAAAACAGCAAATGTCTTAAAATGGTTTGAGGAATTTGATTTTCCGAAGGAATCTGAAGCTTTGGGGAAAGTAAAACTTACGGTAACCCAGATCAATGCCGGCAACCAGCATAACGTAGTGCCGGGACACGTGGATCTGGTAATTGATGTTCGGGTTAATGATGCGTATTCTAACGCTGAAATAGAGAAAATTTTGCAGGAAAAGGCGCCGGTAGATGAGATCAACGCCCGTTCGCTTCGGTTGAATTCTTCTTCTATCCCTTCAGGTCACGAGTTGATAAAAGCCGGAATTTCCTTGGGAATGGAAACCTATGGTTCACCT
>NZ_CAXAVR010000163.1:0-4304 GCF_963972535.1 uncultured Salegentibacter sp. | reverse complement strand
GTGATTTTGAATCCTTATGAAAGCGCATTCACGAAAGCTTAACTATTTTTGTAAAATGAATACTTTTATTAAGATAATTTTATGTGCACCATAAGTCTTACGCCTCATTTAAAAAATTCAAAGGGTTTCATTTTAACATCTAACAGGGACGAAGCTACAGCGCGCGAAACCTATGCGCCCAGTTTTAAGACTGAAAAAGATACCATACTGCTTTTTCCTGAAGACGCAGTGGCCGGTGGGAGCTGGATTGGAGTGAGTGAAAAGCAACGGGTTTTATGTTTAATGAATGGTGGTTTTGTAGCACATAAGCGTGAAGATTCGTATAGAAAAAGCAGGGGTGTAGTTTTAAAAGATTGGCTTACTGCTCAAGATATTGAGACTGAAATTGACAACTATAACCTGAAAAATATAGAACCCTTCACCGTAGTTATAGCCGATTGGTCTTCTGATCTATTTTTTGCTGAGTTTGTTTGGGATGGTAAAAAGAAGCATTTTAAGAGATTACCGCTTCAGCCAAAAATTTGGTCTTCTTCTCCTTTATATACTTCAGAAATGAAAAAACTTCGGGAAGAATGGTTTTCTATATTTCAAAAGGAAAAAAATCTTTCTGCTGAAAATCTATGGGAATTTCATCATTCTGCAGGAAAAGGTGATAAGGAGATAGACTTAATTATTGATCGTGGTTTTCTGAAAACCAAAAGTATATCCCAAATAGAATTTTTACCGGGTAATTTGAATTTTAAATATAAAGATCTGGAAAAGGGAAGAATAAGTAATAAAGAATTTCCCGGGCTTTAATTTAAGGCAAATGGAGCGCTTAATTTAAAAGTAGGAATCTTAACCCTGAATTTTCGGGTGGAGCTAAAGCTTACCATATTATAGTAACCGCTCATAGACCCAAAAGGAGAACTAAGCAAACAGCCACTCTGGTAAGTATGGGATTCCCCAGGTTTTAAAACCGGTTTTTGTCCAATAACGCCTTCACCCTGTACAATCTCGGTATTGTTTAAAGCATCTTTAATTTTCCAGAAACGCGAAGTTAATTGTACGGAATCGTTGCTTTGATTTTCTATAGTTATATGATAAGAAAAGGCAAAACGAGAGCCAAGGTTCTTTAAAAAAGTACCTTCAAAATTGGTGTGGACCGAAATTTTTATGCCTCTTGTAACTTGTTGAATCATATCTTAATATATGGCAAAAGATGCTAAAATTGAAATTATTGTAGCGATTCCTGCTAAAATAAAAAATATAAAGTTTAAGAGCATAAACTTTACAATCGTTTTAACACGCCCCTGGCAATAGAAACCGCGTAAGGCTTTATATAAATAAAAAGCAAAAATAAAGTTGAAAAGTATAAATGCCCAGTTGCCCGGAAATAAGTAATCTACGAATAGCGCCAGGCTTAACAGTATAAAAAAGGTGGTTTGTACGTGAAAAGTAAAAACTAAATGCTCAATATAATTAAAAGGTCGTCTAATATATAATAACCAGATAAATAGTGCGAAAACCGGCAAATAGAAAAAGATGATAAAAGGAAGTTTATTGATAAAATAATTTAAAAACAACCCGGGATTCTCCTTTAAAGTATTCCAATCTACCGCTTTTTTATAGAGCCAGTGATTATAGCTGGTTTGCGGATATGAAAGACTGTCCATGGCAGTTTCGGCATTTCTAATGGTTGTTTCTTTATAAAACCTTGAGTAAAGATCAAATTTTAAATTCCCGGCGTCCAGGTAACTCATTGTATCTAACTCCTCGTGAGGTTTATAAAATTCCCGGTAAGGTTTTTTAGCGTTGCGTTGTTGATTTATAATTAAGGAGTCGAGATTAATTTCTTTCCCGCCCGGCGTAGGGATCATATTGGGGCCGGTAATACTGTCCTGAACTAATTCTTCAATTTCGTCATCATTTACTATAGGTTCTATATCAAAAGAATTACCAAAGCCCCAGATTAGAAAAAAGATAATAGAAGCGCTTAAATAAAATTTAAAGGGGTTTGCATACCGCATTCTTTTTCCCTGGATATAATCTTTAGAAATTTTACCCGGAAAAAATAATAAAACCCGTATGGTGCGGTGAAAACGGGAATCGTAGGCAAAAATACCGGAGAAAAATTCTGTAAAAAAATCATCGAATTTTAATTTTTTAGTGCTGTTTAATTGCCCACAGTTGGGGCAATATTTATCACTCTTATCCAGCGGATGTTCACAGTTAAGACATTTGGTGCCCCTGTACTTTAAATCGTATCTGCTACCTGCCATTTTTGTAACGAGTTGGTTAGTCTCTCAATCTAATTGGTAATCGTGGTAGAATTTCCCGAACCCACCCCAATTAGCCGGTCGTATCTTGCGCCCGGACTTCGGTAATAAACCAAAACCTGGTAGGAGTTTTCGGTTTCGTCAAAATTCCCGGTCAAAAAGCCTTCAGCAATAGTTCCGTCGGGCCGTTTTAAAACATATTTATAATTATAAAATCCTTGTTTAAATAACCTTGCGCCCTCATAAAGATCGTTTCTTTCATTATAAGTAAGTCGGGTGCTTTTATCTATAGTAAAATTATTAAAACCTCCGTAAATATGTACTTGGCCACCATTTAATTCAGAATAATTCTGAAATTTAAAATGAACCCAAACATATTCAGCTTCTATTGAAGGATTTTCGGCAGGCAGGCTTCTTATTACAAACTGCCCGTTAATATCGGGATTGTATGTATAAGGTTCGTTGGCACGGGTACGATCTGGAAATAGATAATGATGATAAAGTTCGTTAAGTGAAACCGAACTAATATCGGCCGAAGAGGCTCTTAATTCTTTATTATCAAACTGAATATATTCGTTGCCGCCCCAAAAAGCAGTTTCAGAATCGTAACGGTAAACCAGGTTGTTCCCCACCGTGTACTGCGGTTTTATATTTTTAATTGCGGTCTTTAAATTGTGGTTTTGTGTAATGAGAACATTCACCGTGTTATCGGGATTTTTAAGTATCAAGTCTGGAGATTCTATAGTGAAATTCACCACTTGTTTTTCATCTATAAAATTTAAATCCCTGGAACGTCTAAGGTTTAACCTAACCCGGGCAATATTTTCGTAAACCATGAATTTTCGAGAAAAAACCAGTTCTTTCTGCCCGTTAAAGATTTTTATCATATAATTTCCGCTTAATTTAAATCCGCCGGTATCTTCGTTGGGAATTTTGAGCTCGTAATGCGAGAAGGGCTGAAGCGTATTATAAGAATTTTGATAATTAAAAATCCTAATATCATCAAAACCAATTAAATATTCAGATTTTGCCAGTTGGTTAGGCGTCCAATCGTAATTATAATGTTCTATGGTATAATAATAATCGGCTTCGTCTCCAATTATATCATCAAATTTTAAAGAGAGTTGTTCTCCCAGTTGCAAAATAGGGTTACCCATATTGCTTTGGGTATTTCCCGAGAGCTGAACGCTTCTTATATAACTGGGCGGAAGTGTTTCTTCTACAACCTGAGCAGCCAGGTTTAAAGATAAAATTGCTACAAAAAAGAATATAAAATAGTTTTTCATTAAAACAGAATCTACGCAAATGTACTTACAAATCTTATTCCGCAATTTTTAACATTTCATTTTAACAGTTTTAAGTACTTAAAAATCTTTGTTTTCTTGGGAGAAGTGCAGTTAAAATTCCTAAATTTGCACGACTCAAAACATAAAATTTTTAACATACACTCCATCCTATGTCAAAAGACATTCGAATTAAAAGAGGATTATCTCTAAAATTAGAAGGGGAGGCGGAAAAAGAGCTTGTAAAAGCTCCAAGGTCTAAAACCTACGCAATTAAACCGCCAGATTTTCACGCTTTGGTACCAAAAATGGTCTTAAAAGAAGGAGCTAAAGTCCTTGCCGGTGATGAAATATTCTTTTCAAAATACACTGATGAATTACGTTTTACCAGCCCCGTTAGTGGGGCGCTTAAGAAAATTAAGCGTGGTGAGAAGCGTAAAATCATGGAAGTGATTATTGAGGCCGATCCTGAAGACACTTACAGAGATTTTGGAAAAATGGACGCTGCTTCTTCTGATGCGGAAGCTGTAAAACAACGCATTTTAGAAAGCGGTTGTGGTGCATTTATTAATCAACGTCCCTACGATATTGTAGCCGATCCTAAAGATACGCCGAAGGCTATCTTTATTTCTGCAGTAAGTACAGCGCCTTTAGCTCCAGATTGGGGCTTTATTCTAAAAGAAAAGCAAGCTGCTTTTCAGGAAGGGATAAATGCGCTTAAAAAACTTACTCCGGGTAAAGTACACCTGGCTGTAGATGCAAG
>NZ_CAXAVR010000162.1:0-4329 GCF_963972535.1 uncultured Salegentibacter sp. | reverse complement strand
AAAAGCAATAGCAAATACGCCAACATTACTCCGAAGGCACCTATTAAGCCCATTTCTTCAACAATTATCGCGTAGATAAAATCTGAAGAAGACTGTGGTAAAAAATTTCTTTGTACACTTTTTCCAATTCCTGTTCCTGCAACTCCGCCGGTGGCTATGGCAATTTTTGCTTTTTCAATTTGGTAATCGGCTTCGGTATCTTCATCGTTAGAAAAACTTTCAATTCGGCTTGCCCATGTATCTACCCTATTTGGTAAAAGCCCCGGAAAAGCTTTAGCCGTAAGAATAAACATGGTCAACAAAATCAAACCTGCCGCTACAATAATCCCAAGGTATTTTATTGGATATCCTCCTAAAAACATCAATACCAGCACCATAGAAAAAACGATGGCAGTTGTGGAGAAATTGGCCGGCAAAATTAAGGATAATACCACTCCTACAGGCAACCAAAGCGGTAAAATTGACTCTTTAAAAGTGAGATTCTCATTGGTTTTTTTAGAGAGGTAACGCGCCACATAAATCATTAAAACTACTGATGCCAGGGTAGATGACTGAAATGAAACCCCTAAGCCCGGAATTTGAATCCATCTACTCGCATAAGCCCCGTCAATCATTGTTCCCTGGGCTACGGTATAAATCAATAAAACAATCACAACCGGTAAAAATAAGATGGAAAGCCCCCGGAAATAATGATATGGAATTTTATGTACGGCAAAGAGCAAACAAAAACCTAAAAGCAAATGGAAAAAATGCACCACCACATACTGGAAAGTACTGCCATCTCCATATAAATACGCAAGATTACTACTGGAACTGTAAACCGGCAAAAATGAAAATATTGCCAACAGCCCGGCCGTAGCCCAGATAACCTTATCGCCTTTAAGATTTGAAAAAATGTTGCTCATTTAATTCTTTAATTTCCTTTTATCGAACGTTATCCTGAACTTGTTTCAGGATATAAGCTCTTATTTATAGATCTCTAACGGCATCTTTAAACTGACGCCCTCTGTCTTCGTAATTTTCAAAAAGGTCAAAACTTGCACAGGCAGGAGAAAGTAAAACCGAATCTCCTCTTTCAGCAAGACTATAAGCCATTCTTACAGCTTCTTTCATAGATTCTGTTTCAACAATTGTATCTACACAGTTCCCAAAATTTTGCATTAGCTTTTGGTTATCTACTCCCAGGCAAATAATTGCTTTTACTTTTTCATTTACCAGTGGTAGAAGATCGTCATAAACATTTCCTTTATCCACTCCTCCAACAATCCAAACGGTTTCACTTTCCATACTTTCCAAAGCATAAAAAGTTGCGTTTACATTAGTTGCTTTAGAATCGTTGATATACTGAACATTATTAATTTTCAGCACTTTCTCCAGGCGGTGTTCTACCCCCTGAAAACTCTCCATACTTTCGCGAATAGTTTCTTTTCTAATTCGTAATAACTGGGAAACAGTGGCCGCAGCCATCGCATTTTTGGTATTATGTTTACCCTGTAAACCTAATTTTGTTGTTGGCATATTAAATTGTTTGTTTTTTATATTAACTATAATATTTTCGTTCTCTATGTATGAACCATTTTCTACTTTTTGCTGAAGTGAAAACGGCAATTTTTGCGCTTTTACCGGGTGTCTATCCAACCAGTTTGTGATAATTTCATCATCTAAATCGTAGATCAAAAAATCTTCTTTAGTTTGATTTTCGGCAATCCTGAATTTTGAAAAAACGTAATTTTCCAGTTTATTCTCGTAGCGGTCTAAATGATCTGGTGTGATATTGGTCAATACCGAAATATCTGGTCTAAAATCCTTAACTCCGTCTAACTGAAAACTGCTTAATTCAAGCACAAACCAGTCGGGATTGGTTTCAGCGACTTGTTTTGCAAAACTATCTCCTACATTCCCTGCCATTCCCACTTTTATGCCTGCATTCTTTAAAATATGATACACAAACTTTGTAGTGGTGGTTTTCCCGTTGCTTCCTGTAATCCCAATAATTTTTGCTGAAGTAAAAGCTGCAGCAAATTCTATTTCAGAAATCACCGGAATACCTTTCTCTACTAATTGTTTTACAATTGAAACAGTTTCCGGGATTCCGGGACTTTTCATCACTACATCGGCATCTAAAATCTTAGTTTCAGTATGTATTTCCTCTTCCCAATCGATCTTCAATTCTTCAAAAACCGACTTATATTTTTCTTTTATTTTTCCTTTATCTGAAACAAAAACCTCGAACCCTTCCTTCACGCCTAAAATGGCAGTCCCCGCACCGCTTTCGCCGCCGCCAAGGATCACCAGTTTTTTACCGGAAATATTTGTATTTTGAGTTTCAGTTTTCACTATTTCCTATCTTACTTTTAGCGTGATTATAGTTACAATGGCCAGGAAAATTCCAATAATCCAAAAGCGCACTACTATTTTACTTTCGTGGTATCCCTTTTTCTGATAATGATGATGTAAAGGAGACATCAGGAAAATTCTTCGGCCTTCGCCGTATTTTCGTTTGGTAATTTTAAACCAGGCTACCTGCAAAACCACCGATAGGTTTTCCATTAAAAAGATTCCGCACAAAATGGGGATTAATAATTCTTTTCTTGTGGCAATTGCGAGTACGGCTATAATTCCGCCAATAGTTAAACTACCCGTATCTCCCATAAAAACCTGTGCGGGATAAGTGTTGTACCATAAGAATCCCACCAAAGCACCCGCAAAGGCACTTATAAAAATCGTCATCTCACCAGATCGCGGGATGTACATAATATTCAGGTAATCTGAAAAGATTATGTTACCCGAAACCCAGGCAAATATCCCAAGCGTGAGCACAATTATTGCCGAAGAACCTGCAGCGAGACCATCTATTCCATCGGTTAAATTGGCGCCATTGGAAACGGCAGTCACAATAAATATTACGATTGGAATAAAGATTAACCAGGCATAATTTGCCAAAGCAGGATTTATCCAACTAATCAAGCTGGAATAATCGAACTCGTTATTTTTTACAAAAGGAATTGTGGTAGTGGTAGTTTTAATTTCCGGGCCCATTTCCCTAATATTCTGAAAGCTATCTACCAGCTCTTGTTGCTCTGGCGCCGGCTCATTTGTTTCTTCTTTTACCGTTACTCCCGGATGCAGATACAAAGTGCCACCTACAATTATTCCCAGGCCAACCTGCCCCAGGATTTTAAACTTTCCCTGCAGACCTTCTTTATCCTTTTTAAAAGTTTTAATGTAATCGTCTATAAAACCTATAGCCCCCATCCACAAGGTGGTTACAATAAGCAGGATTACATAAATATTCTCCAATTTAGCAAACAGTAAAACCGGGATTAGCGTTGCAAAAATTATAATTACACCACCCATTGTTGGAGTTCCTGCTTTTTCGTTTTGACCTCTAAGCCCTAAATCACGAACGCTTTCCCCTACTTGTTTTGCCTGTAAATAATTAATAATTCTTTTTCCGTAGATCGTAGAAATTGCTAATGAAAGAATTATAGCCATCGCCGATCTAAAAGAGATGTACTCAAACAAGCGCGCCCCTGGCACCTGGTATTCTGCATCTAAATATTGAAATAAATAGTATAACATATTTTCTATTTACTCTTCCAAGTGGAAAAAGTGGGCTTACTTATTTAACTGTTTCAAAAATTCGGTTACTATCTTAAGATCATCAAAATCTTTACGTTCACCATTTACCTCCTGGTAGGTCTCGTGACCCTTACCTGCAATTAAAATAATATCATTTTCACCGGCCATTTGGCAGGCAGTTTTAATAGCCTGTTTTCTATTAGTTACCGACATAATTTTCTTAAAGTTCTGCGGCTCAACCCCCGCTTCTACATCCTCAATAATTTTATCGGGATCTTCGGTTCTCGGGTTATCACTGGTAAATATCACTTTGGTACTTAAAGCCGAAGCGATATGACCCATTTTTGGCCTTTTAGATTTATCGCGATCTCCACCGCAGCCTACAACCGTAATAAGCTCTTCGTTTTTTGTACGAATGCTATTTATGGTTTCCAGAACATTTTTTAAAGCATCTGGCGTGTGAGCGTAATCTACGATCGCCGTAATTTTCTCTTCTTTTGAAATGATGTATTGAAACCTTCCGCTAACAGAATTAAGCTCACTAATAATCTTTAAACTTTCCAGGTTTTCAAGGCCTAAAAGTTCTGCAGTAGCATAAATAGCCAAAACATTGTAAGCGTTGAAGCTTCCAATGAGGCGTGTCCATAATTCCTGGTCGTTTACTTTCAGCAATAATCCGGTGAAAGAATTTTCAAGAATTTGCGCTTTATAATCGGCGTAAGATTTTAGGGCGTAAGTATATTTTTG
>NZ_CAXAVR010000161.1:0-4331 GCF_963972535.1 uncultured Salegentibacter sp. | reverse complement strand
ACAATTTTAAAGTCTTCTAACCGTATGGAAGGAATTATAGACGATATTCTTTCCTTTTCAAAGATTACCGGTGGCGAACTTCAGAATAAAAATTTTAGTACTAAAAAATTACTGCAAGAGCTTTTAGTAAGTTTCAACATTAAAACAAATTACCCGAATTTTAATATTGAAATTGCTGAAAATCTTCCCGATACCTATGGAGACCGCGCAATGATATCGCAACTTTGGAGTAACCTATTAGGAAATGCTTTAAAATATACCCAACAAGCGCCTTATCCGCAGATTGAAATTGGAAGTTTTTCACAGGACAATAAAGATGTTTTCTATATAAAAGATAACGGGATTGGAATTGCTGAACACCAAAAGGATCAAATCTTTAAAATGTTTTCCAGGTTTGCAAAAAAAGATTTTAAGGGCACTGGTATTGGTCTGGCCATTGTAGCGCGGATTTTAGAAAAGCATAACGGAAAAATTTGGGTAGAAAGTGAACCAGAAAAGGGCAGTACGTTTTTCTTCCACCTTTAATTAGAACTTACAATAACAAGTTTAGTATTTTTGTAAAAATTTAGAAGTAATGATCAAAACCCCGTTGCGCATAATTCTGGTGGAAGATGAGGAAACTGATGCAGTTTTAATAAAAAGACAAATTGCTAAAATTGTAGAGAAGCCCCAGATAAAAGTGGTTAAAGATTTACCAGGTTTTGAAGGAATTTTTACCAGTTTTCTACCCGATGTAATAATTTCAGACTATAACCTTCCTACCAGCACAGGACTTGATATTATGCAGTTGGCAAAATCTATAGACGAGACCATTCCATTAATTTTCGTCACCGGCGCACTAGACGATGATGAATTGGCGGCCGATACTATTTTATCCGGCGCTTCAGGTTTTATTCTAAAAAAGCATATGAATAAGCTGCACGAAAAATTAGAACCTCTATTAAAACAGGCGGTGTATAATATGGTGCAACACGAAGAATTAAGGGAAAGAATTAGAAAAAATAAAATAGCCGTTCACCAAATTTACAGTTATTTGGACAGTATGAAAGCCGATGATAAAGAGCAGCGGGAAAATATCGCAAAAATAAGGAAGAACCTTGATAAATTTAATGTAGACGATGCTGAATAACCTTAGAAATGCTACCCAGAAATTACACGAAGAACTGGAAAAAGAGAATCTTGCCGGAAAGATTATTTCACACGAAATAAGCCTGGAAGATTATAAGCTTTTATTACTTCAGAATTATATTGCTTATAAAATTACCGAAGCTGAAATTTCTAAATTTATTCCAGCCTGCAAATTAGATAAAAGCGATCAGCTGGCAAAAGACCTTGAGAATTTGAATGTAGATACTTCTATTTCTGAAGAATTTCAGGGTAAATTCAGCATCACATCGCGTGAAGAAGCCCTGGGCGCGGCTTACGTAGTTTTAGGTTCTGCTTTAGGCGGAATTTATATTTCTAAAGAAATTCCTAATTGCCCTAATTTAGCTCAGATATCTAAGCCATATTTTTTTAATGGCGATCGTGATGGAGTGAAATCCTGGAACAAATTTGTAAAAGAACTTAAAGCTGAAGATTTTACTGAAAATCAAATAGCGATAGCGTCTAAAAAAGCTCAGGAAACTTTTGAATTTTTCGGACTTGTTTTCAGGGAAACTTCGGTGATTCCTCAGAATAGTTAATTTTTTATCTTTTATTTTACGCTCTTGTTTCCTGCCACCTTTTTCTTTAGGTTTACTCGATAATTGGATTTAAATTTCCCTTTTTTCAATGAAATTTAAAGAAAACCATACCTCAAATTATACAAGTTTATAATTCAAGCTCCAATAGAATATGAAACAAAAATTTAAATCTTTGCTCTGCCTTTTTTTGGCCTTCAGTTTATATTTTCCAATCTACGCACAAACCGGTCGTACCCCTGTTAGAGCCGAGAATGGAATGGTTGTTACCAGTCATTATCTTGCTTCAGAAGTAGGGCGTGATATTCTGGCCAAAGGAGGTAATGCCATAGATGCCAGTGTAGCAACGGCTTTTGCACTCGCTGTTACTTTGCCTTCTGCAGGAAATCTTGGTGGAGGTGGGTTTTTGGTTTATCACGGGAGTAACGGTGATAAAACTTCTTTTAATTTTCGTGAAAAAGCACCTTTAGCGTCTACTCCCAATATGTTTTTAGGAAAAGATGGAAAGATTAAGGACAATTCTAATCACGAAGGTTTGCTTTCAGTTGGGGTGCCAGGCACAGTGGCGGGGCTTTATGATGCGCATCAAAAAATGGGAAGTTTGCCCTGGCAAGAACTTTTACAGCCTGCCATAGAACTTGCTGAAAACGGATTTGAATCTACCTATAATATGAACTGGTTTCTAAATTGGGTAAAGGATAAAAAAGATGATGCTTTATATGCCGCCACCGCTAAAACTTTTCTTAAAAATGGGGAAGAAGTTTATAAGCCTGGAGAAACCTGGAAACAACCTGACCTTGCTAAAACTTTAAAGCGAATTCAGAAAAATGGAGCCGATGGTTTTTATAAGGGAAAAACAGCAAAATTGATCGCTGATTTTATGAAAAAACACGGCGGACTTATCACTGAAGAGGATCTTGCAAAATATAAAGCTGAAGAGCTGGAACCTGTTACCGGTACTTACCGTGGTCACGAAATAGTTGCTATGCCTCCGCCAAGTTCAGGGGGAGTAGCGCTTATAGAAATGCTGAATATTCTGGAAGGTTTCAATTTAGAAGAAACGGGACATAATTCTGCAGCTTCGCTGCATTTACTTACCGAAGCAATGCGCAGAGCATATGCCGACAGGGCTCTCTATTTAGGAGATCCTAATTTTAATCCAGAAATGCCAATAGAAAAAATAATCTCTAAGAAATATGCTGCGGAGCTGCGGGAAGGTATTGAGATTAAAAAAGCTTCTATAAGTGATTCTGCCAATTTTAATAATGCACATTTACAATATGAAAGTCCGCAAACTACCCATATTTCAGTAGTAGATAAAGAGGGAAATGCGGTGTCGTTAACCTATACCCTAGAACGCAGTTACGGCTCTAAAATCGTGGTAGAGGGCGCAGGTTTTCTTCTGAATAACGAAATGGGCGATTTTAATCCAATTCCCGGTCACACAGATACTCGTGGACTAATTGGAACAAAACCTAATTTAGTTGCTCCCGAAAAACGTATGCTTTCCAGTATGACGCCTACCATTGTAGCAAAAGACGGTAAACCACTTTTGGTAATAGGTAGTCCCGGCGGAAGAACTATTATTAATACTGTGCTACAGGTAATTGTAAATACCATAGATCATAAAATGAATGTAGCTGAAGCTATTGAATCTCCTAGAATTCATCACCAATGGCTCCCCAACCGTACGCGGTTTGAAGATTGGGGAATTTCTCCCGATACAAAACGTATTTATGAAGAAATGGGACACGAAGTTTATGAAGCAGGAAACCAGGGACAGGCAATGGGCATTTATATAGATTGGGAAACTAACTTAATCTATGGCGCTGCAGATTCCCGTAGCTATGATGGGAAAGCCTCCGGATTTTAATTCAATTTTATAATAACCTTAGAACTATTCGCTTTATTTTGTTTTATATTTATCTGAAAAGATTAATCAATTTTAAAAGATAAATTATGAGTCAACCAAAAGTAGCAGTGATATTTTATAGTGCCACTGGCACAAATCACCAATTAGCACAATGGGCCGGGGAAGCGGCAAAACAAGCAGGAGCAGCAGAAGTAAGGGTAAAAAAAATTCAGGAAACGGCGCCACAGGAAGCGATAAATCAAAATGAATCCTGGAAGAAATATGCCGAAGAAAATAAAGATTTCCCAACCGCAGAATTAGACGATCTTGAATGGGCAGATGCTATTATTTTTAGCACCCCAACGCGTTATGGAAACTTACCTTCACAATTACAGGCATTTTTTGATACTACCGGCGGGCTTTGGTCTAGCGGAAAATTAGCCAATAAAATTGTAAGCGGAATGACAAGTGCTGCAAACCCACACGGTGGTCAGGAAGCCACTTTACTGTCCCTTTATAAAACTGTGATGCACTGGGGTTCTATAATTGTAGCTCCGGGTTATACAGATCCTTGCTTATTCGAAGCCGGAGGAAACCCTTATGGAATTAGTGTAACTGCAGATGGGAATGCTCCCGGCGATAATATTAAAAAAGCAGTAAATCACCAGGTAAAAAGAACGGTAGAAATGGCTGGGAAGTTTAAAAGCTAGAAATTAAATCTTAAAGTGGGATTATTTGAAAATGTTGAATCGTCAAGTTGAACTTGTTTCAGCCTCTAGTTTGATAACTGCTTTGAT
>NZ_CAXAVR010000160.1:0-4405 GCF_963972535.1 uncultured Salegentibacter sp. | reverse complement strand
AACGGTTAATGGTTTGCAGGAAGAAGATATAGACTATAAAGGTTTTGTTTTTATCGGTTTAATTATGGTGAAAAACGAACCTTATGTTATAGAATATAATGTGCGCATGGGCGACCCGGAAACTGAAGTTGTGCTTCCCCGACTTAAATCAGATTTAGTAGAGATTTTCGAAAAAGTTTCTGAAGAAAAATTAAACGAAATTTCTTTAGAAATAGATGAACGCGCAGCCACAACGGTAATGTTGGTCTCTGGCGGTTATCCTGAAGCTTACGAAAAATCTAAAGAAATCACAGGGTTTGAAAAAGTCGAAGATTCCATAGTTTTCCACGCGGGAACCAAATTTGAAGGCGATAAAGTAGTAACCAGTGGTGGAAGGGTGATTGCGGTGACTTCTTTTGGGAAAGATTACAAAGAAGCACTAAAAAAATCTTATCAAAATGTAGAAAAGCTACATTTCGATAAGATGTATTATAGAAAAGATCTTGGTTTTGATTTATCCTAAAAACGAGTGTGCCGTTGGGTCACGATCTTCATCATTAACTTCGTTGTAGTGCTTTAATTGCTTCATCCAATAAGCAAAAGCAGCCAAACCAACTAAAATAAAGATGAAGTTTAAGGCGTTTGCAGCCCACCAGGAATCAAGTTCCAGCGATCTTAAAGCATCTAAAGGAACAAATAATATTTCCTCGAATAAATAGGCGATACCTTCAAATATATCTCTTAACATTTTTAATGTATTTTAAGTTCAAATTATTTCAAAGCGATATTAAAATACCTTTGAAGGCGTTCAATAACTAACTTTGGTATATTTAAGATTACAAAAATATAAAAAACCACAATGCTAACAAGCTTTTTTGGCAAATCAAAACCGGTAAATGGGGTTGCGATCACCGTTTTTCTCATTATATTTTTTATTATCGCTAATTTTAGGGAGTGGTTTTTAGATTTTAACCTGTTATTTTTCCTGGAAAAACTGGCGGTTTTATTATCACTTATTTTAAGTGTTTTCACCCTTAATTTTATTGCCAAGAAAAACGAACTTACCCAGCGTAGTGCCTATAAAATCTTGTTTTTTGTAATTTTCACAGCTTCATTTTTTGCACTTTTAAGAAATCACCAGGTAATATTTGCCAATTTATTGGTACTACTGGCTTTTAGAAGAATTATTAGTTTAAAATCTAAAAAAGTAATGCAGAAAAAGGTTTTTGATGCTACGTTTTGGATTTGTATCGCGTCACTTTTTTATTTCTGGTCTATTTTATTCCTGGTGGTGGTGTATGCAGGGATCTTATATTATCTTCCAAAACCTAAAAACTGGCTAATTCCCCCTATAGCAGCTTTAGCGGTAGCGCTTTTAACGCTTGGTTTTCATATTATCGCTTACGACCAGTTTTATACATTTTCGCAGTGGTTTGAGTTGAGTAACTTTGATTATTCCAATTATCAAAATCTTGAAATTCTTATTCCCGTAAGTATTATTTTGACTTTGGCACTTTGGACGCTTGTCCAGTTTTTTGCAGTGGTGAGCAAGGCAAGCGTCTCCATGAAGCCTTCCCTAAACCTGGTTTTGCTAAGTTTACTCACCGCGGTGGCGGTTGCTATTTTTGCGCCTACCAAAGATGGTAGCGAACTTATTTTCTTTTTTGTACCGCTTAGTATAATTACTTCTATTTATTTTGATCAAAGAGAAGACAAAGTCTTTCGGGAAGTTTTGCTGGTTTTGCTTATCTTAATGCCTTTGTGTATTCCTTTTATTTTTTAAATGAATTTACCGGCAATTGAGACCGAATTAAAAAAGCGCTGCAAATACCAATATCGCTGGTTTCGTAAGCAAAATAATTCGTGGGACAGGCTGTCTTCCTTTGTTTATTCTACATCAAGTTGGGATAAATTAAATGAGCAAATTGCCTTAATTATCGCTACGGAAAAGTTAGATGAAAAGCAATTTTTCCAGTATTGCAGTAACCGCTGGTACAACTTCTGGAGTGCCATGGCCGTGGAGCACATATTTGCCGAAATGAAAGAAGTTATTCCAAATAAAAATCCCAGAAATCGAAAAATTGATTTTAATTTCTTCGGAAATGATTTCGATTTAAAAACAAGTGTTTTCCCAAAAGCATTTAATCGTTCCCTAGAATTTGCTAAAAATAATCCTGAAACTTTGATTTCCTGGTTATATAAAAACCAAAGCAAACAAAGCCGTTTTCATCTTGAAAATCGATTATTCTTAATAGTTTATGCTGAAGATGGACAGCACTGGAAACTAAAGGCTGAAATTTCTTTCTTGAAGCAGGTGATTGAAAAATATGTTGCTATTTTTGAAAATTCACAACTAAAAGAATTCCAATTTCAGCAAGGAAAAACCACTTTAGCTGATGTGATCTGGGCAGTAAAATGAATTATATAGGTTCTAAACATAAGCTTGGTGATTTTATAAAATCTACGGTAATAGAAGTGGTTGGCGAAGATCTTTCTCAAATGTTTTTTTGCGATCTTTTTGCCGGTACAGGCAGTGTGGGCAGGAATTTTAAAACTTCGGTAAAATCTGTTATTGCTAACGATGTAGAATATTACAGTTATGTTTTACTCAGAAATTATATTGAAAATCATCAAAAATTAGATACTGAAGACCTCCTTGTTAAATTAAATAAGCTGGAAGGAAAACCGGGTTTTATCTTTGAAGAATACAGCGAAAATGGAAAATCTAACCGGCTTTATTTTTCTAAAAATAACGGTAGGAAAATTGACGCGGTTAGGCAGCAAATTGAAAATTGGAAATTAAATAATGAAATAGGGGAAAACCAGTATTTTTTCCTTTTAGCTTCATTATTGGAAAGTGCCGATAAAGTGGCTAATACCGCTTCAGTTTACGGGGCTTTTTTAAAAAAAGTAAAGTTTTCTGCACAAAAAGAATTGGTAATTAGGCCGGCAAACTTTGAAATAACCGAACATTCTCACCGGGTTTTCCAAAAAGATGCCAATCAATTAATTAAGGAAATTGAAGGGGATATTTTATACTTAGATCCGCCCTACAATGCACGCCAGTACGGCGCGAACTACCATATTTTAAATACCATCGCAAAATATGATACCTTTGCACCACAGGGTAAAACCGGTTTGCGAGAATATTATCGTTCAAATTATTGTAGCAGGACAAAGGTTGAAAATTCTTTTAAAGATTTGCTGGAAAATGCAAATTTCAAATATATTTTCTTCAGCTATAATAACGAGGGTTTAATGCCTTCAACAGAAATAAAAAAAATAATGAGCCGTTTTGGAAATTACGACCTGGTAACCAGAAATTACCAGCGTTTTAAAGCCGATAAAACCGAAAACCGAAACCATACGGCCATAAATACAACAGAATATTTACACATTTTAGAAAAAAAATAATTTATGTTTTCAGATAAAGCAAATAAGATTTTTCAGGAAGTAATAGAAAAATATCACGAAAAAGATACGGTAGAACAGCCGTTTACCAATCCGTACGACAGCGAAAATGAGTTGATTGAGCATTTATTATACAGAAAATGCTGGATAGATACAGTGCAGTGGCATTATGAAGATATTATTCGCGATAAGCACATAGATCCTGTAGATGCACTGGCGCTAAAACGCCAAATAGATGCGTCTAATCAGGACCGAACGGACACTGTGGAATATATTGATAGTTATTTTTTGGAAAAATTTAAAGACGTTAAGCCAAATGAAGATGCTACAATAAATTCTGAAAGCCCGGCCTGGGCTATAGACAGGCTTTCAATTTTAGCGTTAAAAATTTATCATATGGACGAGGAGGCTAATAGGGAAGATGCCTCACAGGAGCACCAAATGAAATGCAAGGCTAAGCTTGATGTTTTGCTGGAGCAACGCGTAGACCTTTCTACCGCGATAAACCAACTGTTAGAAGATATTGCTGCCGGGAATAAGTTTATGAAAGTTTACAGGCAAATGAAGATGTATAATGACGATGAGTTAAATCCTGTTTTAAGAAAAAAATAGCGCTTAAAATTGTTTAAAAATGAAGAAGAAGACCTCTTTTAATAAAAGAAATTCTCCCCTTTCAGGAGAGATTCCACAGGCAGAGGGGGCTTCTCATATTTTGGTGATTAGGTTATCGGCTATGGGCGATGTAGCGATGACGGTACCGGTATTACGGGTGCTTAGTGCCACTTATCCACATTTAAAAGTTACAGTTTTAACCCGTGGTTTTTTTGAACCAATGTTTAAAGGAATTCCGCGGGTTTCTGTTTATGAAGCCGATGTTAACGGAGTGCATAGCGGCGTATTTGGTCTCTGCCGGCTCGCAAAAGATTTAAGGGATCTGGGAATTGATAAAGTAGCCGATCTTCACGATGTTTTGCGAAGCAATATCTTGAAATCGGTGTTCTATATGTTTGGGATT
>NZ_CAXAVR010000159.1:0-4503 GCF_963972535.1 uncultured Salegentibacter sp. | reverse complement strand
AAGCGTTTTAAGCTTACCGGTACTGGTAAAATAAAAAGAAAGCACGCGTTTAAAAGTCACATCTTAACAAAGAAGTCTAAAAAACGTAAGCTAGCCTTAACGCATAGTACTTTAGTACACGATGCAGATAAGGACAATGTTAAACTTATGTTGCGTTTAAAGTAACAATAAGCTCTTAACGGTTTAATTAATTTAAAAACCCTGGAGTTGGGCAACACTTCGATCGCGCTTAGTGTGAAAGATTGAAGTTTAAGTTAAAAGTGTCGATTATCGACCGCCTGCTACAAAACACATAAAAATATGCCAAGATCAGTAAATTCAGTTGCAAAGAGAGCCAGAAGAAAAAAGGTTCTTAAGCAAGCAAAAGGTTACTTCGGACGTCGTAAAAACGTTTGGACAGTAGCAAAAAATGCGGTTGAGAAAGCTATGCTTTACTCATACAGAGACCGTAAAGTAAAGAAGCGTAATTTCCGTTCACTATGGATTATGCGTATTAACGCTGCAGCCCGTGAACACGGTATGTCTTATTCTCAATTTATGGGAGCTGCTAAAGCCGGTGGAATAGGTTTAAACCGTAAGGTACTTGCCGATTTGGCAATGAACCATCCAGAAGCTTTTAAAGCGATTGTAGATAAAGTAAAGTAATTACAAATTAGTTATATACTCTCTTATTTAAAAATCCGGTTCTTTTGAGCCGGATTTTTTTTGTTTTTATTTTTCGATGAGTTTACAAACGACTGATTTAATTTGTGTACTAAATAAATGACACACTTTTTTTACCACTAATACACAAAAATTCTTATAGAACTTATTAGTGAATTCGCGGCTTCTTTGTTCCCTACACAGTTCCTTGCAACCGTAATAAACTTAAATCCCGTAAAGGCTTAAAACCAATTTTCGCGAACCTCCATTATTTCTATGTTCCGCCAAATAAATTCCCTGCCAGGTTCCCATATTTAATTTTCCATTAGTTACAGGAATCTGAAGTGAACTTCCCAGTAAGGAAGCTTTAATATGCGCCGGCATATCGTCTGATCCTTCCAACGTATGTTTGTAATACGGCATATTTTCTGGCACCATTTCGTTAAAATGACTTTCGAAATCCTCACGCACCGTAGGATCGGCGTTTTCATTAATGGTTATTCCTGCTGAAGTATGTTTTATAAACACATTTAATATTCCTGAATTAATTTCTTTTAATTCCTGCATTTGACTTTCCACTTCTTCGGTTATCAAATGAAATCCTCTAGATCTTGCTTTTAATTTTATTTCCTTCTGAAGAAATTTCATAGTTACTTCTTATTATTTTCTTTTAGATAAATTCCTGTTGCAGTTAAAATTCCGACTGAAATTAATAATATTCCATATACTGAAGAAGGCAATGTAATTACATTAGTCAGATCTAAAATGAGAAATACCACCAAAATCAAGTTGATGACACTTAAGATTTTCAACAAAAGACTTAGTTTCATTTTAGGTTTTTTGAGGCTTTTTCTTCGCCGCCGGGAAAAGTACATTATTTAAAATTAGCCTATAACCCGGGGAAGTTGGGTGCAAATCAAGTTCGGTCTTTGGATCCCCTACTCTATGCTGATAATCTTCAGGGTCGTGGCCTCCGTAAAAAGTAAAAAACCCTTTTCCTTTTATTCCGTGAATATAACGAGCTTCACCATTTAATTTACTTTCGCCCATCACCAAAACATTGGCTTTAATATTATTGGGATTATAAGCTGTTGTTTGCCCCATAAATCCTTTAACCAATCGCGTGTGGTTTTGAGTTAACATTGTAGGCACCACATCCCATTTTGCTGAAAAATCCATCAGCGTAAAATAATCAGTTTCCTTCGGAATATTTCTTTTAGCAGTCATATCTATAGAGGAAAACTCGTAAACCATCGGGCTGCGTTCCAGGGTGAAATCGGTAAAGGCGAATGTTTTACTGAAATCTATTTTAGATTGATAACCGGGTTCGCTGGGATCGCCATCAAACATAGTTTCGGCAATATCTACTCCTTTTGCAGCAAGGGCAATATCAAAACTATCGGTAGCGCTGCACATTGCAAACATAAAGCCGCCGCCAACAACATAATCTCTAATTTTTAAAGCAACATCCCGTTTTTCTTCGGAAACCTTATTATATCCCAACTTCTGTGCTAAGGCCTCAGCTTCTTCTTTTTCCTGAATATACCAGGGCGTAGTTCTAAATGTTCTATAGAATTTCCCGTACTGGCCGGTAAAATCTTCGTGATGCAAATGCAGCCAATCATATAAAATGAGCGCATCATTTAATACGGCTTCATCGTAGATGGTTTCATAAGGAATTTCGGCGTAAGTCAGCGCCATAGTCACCGCATCGTCCCAGGGTTTATTCCCCTGTGGAGAATACACCGCAATTTTTGGAGCTTTCTCTAACACCACAGTTTCCATATTCTGGGAAGGACTACTGATTTCTTCTAAAATCGACTGTGTTTTATTATCACTTATTATTTCAAAAGAAACTCCACGTATTTGGCATTCCTTACGTAATTCTTCGGTATCTGAAATTAAAAAGGAACCACCGCGATAATTCAGCAACCATCTCACTTCTAACTCTTCTTCTAAAGCAAAATAGGTTATTCCGTAGGCTTTTAAATGATTCCTTTGAGAGTCTCCATCCATAGGAATTAGCAATTGTGAGGCTGAAACTTTAAAAGAATTTAAAGTCAGGAAAACAAAAAAGACCAGAAGAACGGTAAATTCCCCGTTTTTCTGGTCTTTTAAAACAATATTATTAAACTTAGTCTTACTTATTTTTTCAGAATTTTTAAAATGGAACTTCGTCATCATCATCATTATTAAACCCACTATTCATCGAGCTACCAAAAGCTTCGTTTGCACTGGGATTTGGCAGGTTTGGAGAATTAAATTCGTTCTCATCATTCTCTCCTGTATTCATTTTGGAATGATATTCAAAAGGCGAATCGAACTCTTCTAAGTTATCAAATTTACCAAGATGACCAATAAATTTAAGACGTATATTTTCCAGTCCACCGTTTCTGTGCTTGGCTACAATAAATTCACCCTGCCCATCGGTTGGTGTTCTTTCTTCATCATCCCATTCTTCAATTTTATAGTATTCTGGACGATAAATAAAGGATACAATATCGGCATCCTGCTCAATCGCTCCAGATTCCCTAAGATCAGAAAGCAATGGTCGCTTACTGCCACCCCTGGTTTCTACCGCACGCGATAGCTGAGAAAGTGCAATTACCGGGACATTAAGTTCTTTAGCCAAAGCTTTAAGGTTACGGGAGATCGTTGATATTTCCTGCTCCCTGTTTCCGCCACCTTTTTGGCTTCCACCAGCCGTCATTAACTGCAAATAATCAATAACAATAAGCTTGATCCCGTGTTGGGAAGCCAACCTCCTGGCTTTTGCTCTAAGGTCAAAAATAGAAAGTGAAGGTGTATCATCTATAAATAAAGGAGCATTTTCAAGATCTTTTACCTTTACGTTAAGTTGCTCCCATTCGTGCTTTTCAAGATTTCCGGTTCTTAATTTTTCTGATGAAAGACCGGTTTCCGAAGAAATTAATCGGGTAATTAGCTGCACGGCTGACATCTCCAAAGAGAAAAATGCCACCGGCATATTTTGTCCAACCGCAATATTCCTGGCCATAGATAAAGTTAAAGCCGTTTTACCCATACCTGGACGCGCTGCAACAATAATAAGGTCACTGGGCTGCCAACCGGAAGTTAACTGGTCTAACTTATCAAATCCTGACGGAACACCACTTAAACCTTCTTTATTCGAGATTTCTTCAATTCTATTCTTTGCCTGGATTACCAAACTCTGGGCAGTCTCGGTAGATTTTTGAATATTCCCCTGGGTTACTTCATATAATTTGGCTTCAGCGCTATCTAAAAGGTCAAAAACATCGGTAGATTCATCGTAAGCTTCCTCAATAATTTCGTTTGAAATTTTAATAAGGCTACGCTGAATATATTTTTGAAGAATTATACGAGCGTGAAACTCAATATGGGCAGAAGATGATACTTTTTGGGTTAATTGAATGAGGTAATAATCGCCGCCGGTTTTTTCAAAATTACCATCTTTCTTTAATTGGTTAGAAACGGTTAATAAGTCAATCGCCTCAGTATTTTCGAAGAGCTTGTGTATTGCTTCAAAAATTAATTTATGGGAGTTTTTATAGAAAGCATCAGGGCTTAGGATGTCAATTATTTCATCTACCCCTTTTTTATCTATCATCATCGCCCCCAACACAACTTCTTCTAAATCAACAGCTTGTGGCGGAAGCTTGCCTTTTTCAAGGCTAATAACATTACTTTTTTTTGCCGAAAATTGCTGCGGGGCGGTCATTTTATCCATATTACGAAAGTATAAAATTTGTTAAGAGCATCTTAATATTAGAATGGTTAGTTAATTAACCGGTAATCAACAATTCACTTGTTGAAAACTTAATAATAGTGTTGATAAGTGCAAAAAAAACCGAAACCAGGGTT
>NZ_CAXAVR010000158.1:0-4543 GCF_963972535.1 uncultured Salegentibacter sp. | reverse complement strand
ATGGGATTTTTATAGCTACCGATCTTGCTTATGAGAATCACGCAGATTATAAAAACGGGAATGGAAGATTAATTGGAAACAGCCGATTCAATACAAAGACACTTAGACTACACACCGGAATAGAAAAAGAAAACTTTCAGAATAAATTATCATTTTCTTTTAATGATCAAAATTTAGGAATTATCCTGGATGAAGAAATGGAGGATTCAAAAAGCCTCGCCACCGGTCGAAATGACAGGGATATGCAATTGCCGTTTCAGGAGGTAAAAGACTATTTGCTTTCTTATAATCAAACTACGCAACACGAGAATTTTGAGACCTCTCTACACCTTTCACACCACTCAAATAATAGAAAGGAAGTGGAGCAGGATTTTGATCTTGTAGATCTTGGATTGCAGCAAAACCACAGCTTCTACAATGCAAGAATAACTTTTCCTAACGGAAAAATAAAGCATAGCCTGGGAACACAGGGAAGTTTTGTAAAAACCCAGAACATTAAAAATTCGCAGGAATTTCTAATTCCTGATGCCGAAATCTTTGAAAACGGAATCTACTACCTGGCGAGTTTAGATATTGACAGTTGGTTTCTCCAGGGCGCCTTTCGTTACGATTATAGAAATGTTACCGCAGATGCCAGTTCAGAAGAACTAATTGCAGACGACTATATCCTTCCCGGGAATCCTCAAAATCGAAAACTTACCAGGACATTTAACGGATTTACCGGTTCTATTGGCGCCACTAAAAAATTTAACGCCAAGAATCAACTAAAGTTTAATTTTTCCACCGGTTTTAGAGCTCCAGATCTGGCTGAATTATTCTCTAACGGTCCACATCCCGGCACCAGCCGATTTGAAAAGGGAAACGATCAATTTGGCAGGGAACAAAGCATACAGGCAGATTTAAGTTATACTTACCGCAACAACAGGTTTGAAAGTACTTTTTCAGCATTTGGTAGCCGGGTAAACAATTATATTTATTTCACCGCTACCGATGAAACATTGCCAGATGAAAACATGGAAATTTGGTCTTATCTCCAAACCGATGCTAACTTATACGGATTTGAATTTGAGATAAAACATACCTGGCTTGACCAGCAACGCCTGGAAACAAAATTTTCAGGAGCTATTGTAAGGGCAGAAGATCTTAAAAACGATAGAAATTTAAGTTTTATCCCACCGGATAATTTTAACCTGGAAGTTGGTTATTTCGGCTTAAATGATAGATCATTCTATGCTTTTTCAAAATTAAGAATGGTAAGCGACCAAAACAGGGCAGGTTTCAATGAAGAAACTACAGCCGGTTATTCATTGCTTAATTTAGGAATAAGTAAGAAATTTAATTTAGGAAACGATGAGCTGGAGACGGGAATTACAGTTTATAACGCCTTAAATAAAAACTATGTAGACCATATGTCAATTTTAAGAGCGTTTAACGTGAGTAGCCCAGGCAGGAATTTTATGCTGAATTTGAAATATAAATTTTAAATTCCGCGTTCTTTTTGAATTTGTTCGTAAGCTTCCTGCACTTTATTAAATTTTTCCTGCGCTCCTTTTCTATAAGCTTCGTCCATATGGCCTAATTTATCGGGATGATATTTTTTAACCATATTTCTGTATGCTTTTTTAACCTCAGCATCAGTAGCCGATTTTTCAATTTCAAGGATTTTATAAGCATTATCGGCAGATTTAAAGAACATAGCTTTTAAGCTTTCAAAATCCATTCGGCCAATTCTAAGATAGCCGGCAATTTCCTGGATTACGCGAGCTTCAGCTTCACTAACACGGCCATCGGCTTGCGCTATTCCGAAGAGAAAGTGAATTATTTGCAAACGTGCAGGATACTTTGTTCTGGCAGCCAAATATTGTGAAATTCTTGATGCTGAAATTTCACGATTTTTAATTAATTCATTAAAAGTTCTAAATGTTGCATTGGCACGTTCTTTCCCATAGGCCTGCACAAAATAGGAGCGTACATAATCCATTTCAGACTGTGAAACCTGTCCATCTGCCTTAATTACCAGGGAACATAGGGAGAGTAAATTTAGTTCAAAATCCCCGGGAGATACAGTTTGATCTTGCTGCCCGAACATTTGCTTAAAGGCTCCACCACTTCCCTTGGTCCAGTTATCTATTAACGTTCCTATTATAAAACCTAAAATGGCTCCCGGAAACCGGAAATACATATAGCCAATCACGGCTGCAATCCATTTAAACATGAAGAAAATTTTAAATAAGCGGCAAAGATACCATTTTACTCATTAAATGAGATTTATTTGCTTAAAGCCTTCACTCAAAATTCAAATCAATTCTAAGTACAAACGAGCTTAGATTCATCAATTTAGCCTATTAGCACATAATTTAATTGAAATATGGGCAGCTGAAGTTAATTTGGTATCTTTGTAACTTACTAAAGTTTAATACAAAAAAACAAATATATGTATCCAGCAGATTTAGTAAAACCTATGCGTGAAGACCTTACCAGCATTGGTTTTGAAGAATTACACAGTGTAGAAGATGTAGAGAACGCAATGAAGAAAGATGGAACTACCCTGGTAGTTGTAAATTCAGTTTGTGGATGTGCTGCGGCCAATGCAAGACCAGGCGCCAGAATTTCTTTACAAAATGCAAAAAAACCTGATAATCTGGTAACAGTTTTTGCAGGTGTAGATAAAGAAGCTACCGAAAAGGCTCGTAGTTTAATGGTTCCTTTTCCTCCATCTTCACCTTCTATGGCACTTTTTAAAGATGGTGAATTAGTACACATGTTAGAGCGTCACCACATTGAAGGCCGCCCGGCTGAAATGATTGCTGAAAACCTTATTGGAGCTTATAACGAGTTTTGTTAAGCAGCGATCTAGTATAATAAATTATTGAAAAAAGGTCTGAAAGAGCTTTAAGAACGTCATTCTGAAATAAATTCAGGATCTAACTTATAATTAGGTTAGAAGCTGAAACAAGTTCAGCTTGACGAAAAGTGATCTTTCAGACCTTTTTTATTTCCCTTTCCCAAATTAGTATTTGTAGGTTTTCGGCTTAAATACTTAATTTAGCCGCATAATCTAAGTGATGAAAAAAATACTTTCATACCCCTTATCGGTTTTATTCTATTTTTTCTTTTTTTTAAACCTACTGGTTTTTCATCCCATCCAATGGTTGTGCTTAAAACTTGGTGGCTACCAGCCGCATAAAAAAAGTGTAGATATCTTTAATTTCTTTTTAATGCGTTGCTTAAATATTCTGGGCACACGTTTTACTATAGAAAACCCCCACGATATTCCAATAGAAAAACCCTGCATTTTCGTCGCTAACCACCAGGGAATGTATGATATTCCCCCAATAATCTGGTATTTAAGAAAACACCATCCAAAATTTGTAAGCAAAAAAGAATTGGGAAAAGGAATTCCAAGTATCTCTTTTAATTTACGGCACGGAGGTTCGGTATTGATAGACAGAAAAAATCCCAGGGAATCGCTTATTAAAATGGCGAAATTTGCCAAATACCTCAACAAGACAAACCGTTCTGCGGTAATTTTTCCAGAAGGAACCCGCAGCCGAACCGGGGCACCAAAAAAGTTTGCCAAAAGCGGAATGCAAATGCTTTTTAAACAAATGCCAGAAGCTTTAATAGTTCCCATAACCATCAATAATTCCTGGAAACTCTTTAAATACGGTAATTTCCCAATGGAACCCGGCGTACATATTAAACTGAAAGTTCACGAACCTATTGCTGTAATATCAGACGATGCCGAAGGCTTGGTTGCCAAAGTAGAACGAACTATTATTGCTGATATTAAGTAAATATAAAAAATAACCGACCTGTATATTAAGACGTCCTCCTGAATTTATTTCAGAGCCTGCTCCGAAATTTATTCGGAGATCTAAGATCTTAAATTGTAATAACATCATAGAAGCTGAAACGAGTTCAGCTTGACGAAGCGACACTTTCAAAAATATTCTTTGATTTAAATATGAATAAACCCCAGATATTAAAAAACACTGAAGCCTTCGTAAAAGAAACCCTTAAAAATGCTGAAGGCGGCCACGACTGGTTTCATATTCAGCGGGTTTGGAATAACGCAAAGCTTATTGCTAAAAATGAAGCGGCCAATCTTTTTATAGTTGAACTCGGTGCACTGCTTCACGATATAGCCGATTCAAAATTTCATAATGGCGATGAAAGTGTTGGCCCCAAAGTGGCTTCAGATTTTCTTCAGAAACAAGAGGTTTCAGCTGAAATTATTAATCACGTAGTGAAGATTATAGAAAACGTATCTTTTAAAGGCGGAAATATTCAGCAGGAATTTAATTCTATAGAGTTGGAAATAGTTCAGGATGCCGACAGATTAGATGCGCTGGGTGCAATAGGTATTGCCAGAACCTTTAATTACGGCGGCTTTAAAGGCCGTGCCCTTTATGATCCTGAAATTGAACCCGATTTAAATATGACCAAAGAAGAATACAAAGCTTCTACCGCACCAACAATCAACCATTTTTACGAAAAGTTGCTTTTACTAAAAGACCGAATGAATACTAAAACAGGAAAG
>NZ_CAXAVR010000157.1:0-4559 GCF_963972535.1 uncultured Salegentibacter sp. | reverse complement strand
GAATACGGCTCAGTAATTTGTCCGTCATCGGTTTGCATCAGCAGGGTTTTACTGCCGTGAATAATACCTTCTTTTCCCAAAGCTGAGGTCGCGGCACTTTCACCGCTTTGTATACCTTTTCCGGCAGCTTCCACCGCAATAATTCCAACTTCCGGATTGTCTAAATAATGATAATAAATTCCGGCAGCATTACTTCCTCCACCTACACAGGCAACCACATAATCAGGGTTTTCCCGATTTTCTTTTTCTTTCAGTTGAACTTTAATTTCCTCAGAAATCACCGCCTGAAATCTCGCTACCATATCGGGGTAGGGATGAGGTCCAACCACTGAACCAATGATGTAATGAGTATCAAGCGGGTTGTTGATCCAATCGCGAATCGCCTCGTTTGTAGCATCTTTTAAGGTTCGACTTCCTGATTTTGCCGGAACTACTTTGGCTCCAAGCATCTTCATTCTGGCCACGTTTGGCGCTTGTCGTTCAATATCAATTTCACCCATATAGACAATACATTCAATGCCCATAAGCGCACAAACGGTAGCCGTAGCTACACCGTGCTGACCTGCACCCGTTTCTGCGATTATTCGGTCTTTTCCAAGACGTTTTGCCATTAAAATTTGCCCTACGGTGTTATTGACTTTATGTGCACCGGTGTGGCAAAGATCTTCCCGTTTTAGGTAAATTTTTGTTCCGTATTTTTTGCTGAAACGTTCCGCATAATAAAGTGGCGTGGGACGCCCTACATAATCACGCAACAAATCTTTAAATTCTTTCTGAAAAGATTCCTCTTTCATAATATCCAGGTATTGCGAACGCAACTCCTCTACATTGGGATAGAGCATTTCGGGAATAAAAGCTCCGCCAAAATCGCCGTAATATCCTTTTTCGTTAGCCTGATAGCTCATTTTTATTTGTTTTATTTGAGTGCTTCGAATGCACTTATTTTACGTCATTCTGAATTTATTTCAGAATCTATTTTTTTCGCCACGAATGCACTAATTTCTATCTCGTCATTGCGAGGGCAGCGCCCGTGGCAATCTTTTGCGATTTTCAAACAAAAGATTGCTTCTCCCTATCGGGATCGCAATGACGTAGTTATTACTAAAACCGCTTTTTAAATTCTTTTAGTTTTTCAACATTCTTAAAACCAGCTTCCTCTTCAAATTTACTATTTACATCTATGGCGTATAGCAAATTTTCTCTACCGTTTTCTTCAAAATAGGCTTTAAGTTCTTGAATAGCCTCAACTTCTTCCGATCCAATTCCTCCACTTAGGAAAAAAGGTTTTTTTGAAGGATAATCTTTTAAAACCTCCCAATTAAAAGTAATTCCGTTACCGCCTTTATTTTTCCCTTTAGTATCAAAAAGGAAAAAATCCACAACAGTTTCATATTCCTTTAAACGCTTAAAATCGAAATCGTCTTTAATAGAAAACACCTTTATGATTTCTACCTCGGTTTCAATCAATAGGGTTTTTAATTCAGCGCAAAAAGCCGCACTTTCTGCTCCGTGTAACTGAATTGCATTTAGATCGTGCTCTTTAATTCTCTCAAGAATAATATCGATCTCTTCATCAACAAAAACGCCGGTTTTTTTAATTGCTGAAGAAATTTCTGGCAGCTTAGCCTCGAAATACCTGGGAGTTTTTTCGTAAAAAATAAACCCCATATAATCAGGCTGAAGTTTCGCAACTTCGCTGATGTTTTCGGGATGCTTCATCCCACAGATTTTGAGTTTTATGTTTTTCATTTTTCCAACAAAAGATTGCTTCTTCTGATTTCATCAGAATCGCAATGACGTTTTTTATTTATAATTTATTCAATGTTTTTACAAATTCCTCTGCAGCTTTCCCCGGGTTATTAGTTTTCATAAAATTCTCACCAATTAAAAAGCCTTTGTAGCCAAATTGCTGCAAATCTTTAATAGCTTCAACCGAGCTAATTCCGCTTTCAGAAACTTTTACAAAATCCTCGGGGATCTTTTCTGAAAGCTTTTTGCTAATGTCGGTGGATACTTCAAAAGTCTTTAAATTCCGGTTGTTTACACCCAACATATCCAGGCTAGGCATAATAGACTTTTGCAATTCTTCTTCGTTATGCACCTCCAGTAACACTTCCAGGCCTATACTTTTTGCAAATTCTGAAAGTCTTTTAATTTCTTCCCGTTCCAGCACCGCAGCGATAAGTAAAATCACATCCGCGCCGTGTGCCTTTGCTTCCAAAAGTTGATATTCATCAATAATAAATTCCTTTCGCAGTAATGGCATTTTAACCGCCGCACGGGCATAAAGTAGATCGTCTAAAGATCCGCCAAAATATTTGCCATCGGTTAATACAGACATTCCTGAAATTCCTGCATCTTCATAACCTTTGGCTACATCTTCAACATTTAGATCCTGGTTAATTACCGATTTTGAAGGGGAACGTCTTTTATGTTCAGCAATAATCCCGGTTTTACTGGTTCTCAATTTTTCTGCCAGGGAAACTGTTTCGCGCTCAAAGAGCGCCGATTGTTCCAATTGGGACACGGGAACTACCAGTTTTTTTAAGACCAGTTCTTTATGTTTATCGGCTATTATTTTATCTAAAATGTTCATTTTTTGTTGTCTGTTCTCGGTTACGATTTCGGTTTTTAATTCTCGTCATTGCGAAGGCGAAGCCTGTGGCAATCTGTTTTTAATCTTCGTAATTATATTCAAAAGATTGCTTCAATCGTTCCTCTTTCGCAATGACGTTTCTTTTTTAATCCGTCATTGTGAAGATAGCGATAGCCAGATTCGGCAATTTATCCCTGCTGTCGGCTTGTTGTAGTTTTTATAAACTACAAACTCAATTCCTGTAACTTCTCCAATGCCATTAAGGCTTTCCCTGAATTTATAGATACGCGGGCAGTTTCAAAACCTTCTTTGACACTAATTTGTTTAGCAGTGGCAATCGCCATTCCGGCGTTAGCGCAAACCACGTTATTTTGGGCCTGAGTACCTTTTCCTTTTAATATATTCACAAATATTTCTGCAGAACTTTCTATAGAACCGCCACCGGCAATTTCTTTCTGATTTAAAGTTTCTACTCCAAAATCTTCGGGGCTCAGCATGCCTTCGGTATTATTGGAAATGGTTTTGGTATTTCCGGTAAGGGAAATTTCATCGTAACCATCTAAAGCATGCAAAATAGTAAAATTCTTATCGGTGTTTTGATATAGGTAACCATACATTCTGGCTAGTTCCAGGTTAAAAACTCCTACAAGCTGATTTTGCGGAAAAGCAGGATTTACCATTGGTCCCAGCATATTGAAAAAAGTCTTTACCGCAAGCGACTTTCGAATTGGCGCGACGTTTTTCATGGCCGGGTGGAATAGGGGAGCGTGCAACACACATATCCCGGCTTCGGCGATACATTTTTCAAGGAAACCGGGATCATTACTAAATTTAATTCCCAGGCTTTCCATAACATTAGAACTACCACTTACCGAAGAAACTCCGTAGTTTCCGTGTTTTGCCACATTTACTCCCGCTCCTGCCGTTACAAAAGAGGAAGTGGTAGAAATATTAAATGTGTTTTTCCCATCACCACCGGTTCCGCAGAGATCTATCGGGTTATAATCACTCAAATCTATGGCTACACAAAGTTCTAAAAGCGCATCCCGAAATCCCTCTAGTTCTTCAATGGTGATGCTACGCATCATATAAACCGTGAGAAATGCGGCGATCTGGCTTTCGTTATATTCTCCATTGGAAATACTGAAAAGCGCCTGCTTCGCTTCATCTTTGGAGATGGTTTCGTGGTTAATAAGCCTGTTTAGTAGTTCTTTCATAATTTATTTTGTCATTCCCGTGAAGACGGGAATCTGTTTAATTGCACTTTGTCACTCCCACAAAGGTGGGAGTCTTTTAAAACATAAACTTCGCGTTGTTTAGAGATTTCCACCTTTACTGAATAAATTCAGCACAAGCTGCGGAAATGACCTAACTGTTCACCCAATTCTGAATCATTTTTTTTCCATCTGGAGTCAATACCGATTCTGGGTGAAACTGAACTCCACGCACATCAAACTCACGGTGGCGGAGCGACATAATTTGCCCTTTTTCATCGTAGGAAGTAGCTTCCAGAGAATCGGGGAGTTCTTTTAAAACTACCCAGGAATGATAACGACCTACCTTCATTGTTTTTGGGAGATCTTTAAAAAGGGGTTCGTCGTCTACACAAAGGTCCATCGTGGTGGCAATGCCGTGATAAACAGATTCCAGATTGCCCAACGTCCCGCCGAAAACTTCCCCTATCGCTTGTTGCCCAAGGCAAACTCCTAAAATGCTTTTTGAAGAAGCATATTTTTCTATGATAGGTTTTAATAAACCGGCTTCACTGGGAATTCCGGGACCGGGAGAAAGCAGAATCTTATCATATTCCTCTACATCTTCCAACTCTAACTGGTCGTTTCTTATTACCGTGACCTCACAATCCAATTCTTCTAAATAATGTACAAGGTTGTACACAAAAGAATCGTAATTATCTATAACTAATATTTTTTTCATTCTACCTGGTGTAAAATTCTATTTTTAA
>NZ_CAXAVR010000156.1:0-4595 GCF_963972535.1 uncultured Salegentibacter sp. | reverse complement strand
GTTATTTTAGGAAAAATAGGAAGAAATTTCGCTGCTGGAATGAGCGGGGGAATCGCTTATATCTATAATGCCGATAATACTTTAGACAATCATAATTTCAATATGGAAATGATTGGATTAGAAGATCCTTCAGAAGAAAATAAAAAAGAATTAAAAGAACTTATTGAAAATCACTACCGCTACACCGAGAGCGATGTAGCAAAAGAAATCCTGGAAAACTGGGAAGAAAATGCCGGTAAGTTTATAAAAGTAATGCCTGCAGAATATAAAAAGGCTTTACAAAAAATGGAAGAAGAGAAAATGTTAAAAGAACAAGTAGAACTCAAAACAGCATAATTATGGGTAAGATAAGAGGTTTTATGGAATACGACCGCAAGGTGGAAGAGACAGAAGCTGTTGAAAATCGAGTTAAAGATTATAAAGAATTTACAAAAGAAATGTCTCCCGAAGAATTGGGAGACCAGGGAGCAAGGTGTATGGATTGCGGAATTCCGTTTTGCCATAGCGGTTGCCCGCTTGGAAACTTAATTCCAGATTTTAATCACGCAGTTTATAAAAACGATTGGAAAAAGGCACTTAGCATTTTACACGGCACCAATAATTTTCCTGAATTTACCGGGAGATTATGCCCGGCCCCTTGCGAATCGGCTTGCGTTTTGGGAATCACAGATCCGCCGGTGGCGATTGAACTTATTGAGAAATATATTGTTGAGCGAGGATTTAAAGAAGGCTGGGTAACGCCACAACCTCCAAAATCCAGAACAGGAAAAACAGCCGCAGTTGTTGGCTCGGGTCCTGCAGGTCTTGCAGCAGCACAACAACTTAACAGGGCCGGTCACGAGGTTACTGTTTTTGAACGCGACAAGAAAATTGGCGGACTTTTACGTTATGGAATTCCAGATTTTAAAATGGAAAAACACGTGATAGATCGCCGGGTAAATATTATGAAAGAAGAAGGAATCAAATTTGAAACCGGAGTTCATGTAGGTGAAAATTATGAAGCTGAAAAACTTAAAGAATTTGATGCCGTAGTACTATGTGGTGGCGCCACTAAACGCCGAAATCTTCCAATTGATGGAGCCGAAGGCGACGGTGTAATGCAGGCAATGGATTTCCTAAAAAATAATAATGAAGTTGTAGACGGTTTAAAAGAACAAACCGAAAAATTTTCTGCCGAAGGTAAAAATGTGATTGTTATTGGAGGTGGTGACACGGGTTCAGATTGTGTGGGCACATCTAACCGTCACGGCGCAAAATCGGTAATTAATTTTGAAATTATGCCGATGCCGGCAGAGCATAGAGACAGGGAAAATCCCTGGCCTTACTGGCCGTTTACGCTAAAAACTACTTCTTCTCACGAAGAAGGTGTTGAGCGAAACTGGAGCATTAATACCAAAGAATTTATTCGTGATAAAGAAGGAAATTTAAAAGCTTTAAAAACGGTAAATATAGAATGGGTAAAAGGGGAAAACGGAAGACCTCAACTAAAAGAAGTAGAAGGATCTGAAAAAGAATGGCCTTGTGAACTGGTGCTTTTAGCCTTAGGATTTACAGGTCCGGAAAAAACTTTAAGCGAACAATTAGGATTGGAACTTGATAGCAGAACAAATATTAAGGGAGACGAAGCTTATCAAACCAACATTCCTAATATTTTTACCGCCGGTGATATGCGACGCGGCCAATCTCTAATTGTATGGGCAATTTCTGAAGGTAGGGAAGCTGCTTACCACGTAGATAAATATTTAATGGGAAAATCTCTGTTACCAAGAAAAGGAGAAGGTGATCTTCCCGCTGCTTAATTTGAATTTTGAATAAATTGTAGGTTAAAAGCGTCCGGGTTTCGGGCGCTTTTATTTTTTTTAAACGAGGCAAACGAAATTAAGAAATCCTGTTCCTGAAATAAATTCAGGATGAATTAAATAAATGCAACCTCACAGGTTTAAAAATCTGTGAGGTTTTTTAATTAAAGTGTTTTTGCAACTTTATTCACCGCTTCAATTGTAGTGTCTAAATCTTCATAAGAAAGAGCATCACTTATAAACCAGGTTTCAAAAGCACTTGGCGCAATGTAAATTCCGTTTTCTAACATTCCGTGGAAAAATTTGTTGAAAATTCCATTTCCAGCTGAGTTAGCGGCAGATTCGAAATCAACAACGGGTTCTTCCCCAAAATGTATGGAAATCATAGAACCTACACGGTTTATGGTATGTGCTACATTATTTTCTGAAAGTACTTTTTCTACTCCTTCGTGAAGATATGCGGTTTTCTTGTCTATACTTTCAAAAATACTTCGGTTATTATCCAGTTCAGTTAGCATCGCAAGTCCCGCAGCCATGGCTAAAGGATTTCCGCTTAAAGTTCCCGCCTGGTAAACCGGCCCAACGGGAGCCAGATAATCCATAATTTCATTTCGTGCGGCAAAAGCACCAACCGGCAAACCTCCACCAATAACTTTTCCAAAGCAGGCAATATCAGCATTCACTCCCATTCGTTCTTGCACGCCTCCTGCAGCAAGCCTAAAGCCGCTCATCACCTCATCAAAGACCAATAAAATACCGTCTTTATCACAAAGTTCACGTAAACCTTCCAGAAAACCTTTATTGGGAGGAATGCAGCCCATATTTCCGGGAACAGGTTCAATAATTATACAGGCAATTTCATCTTTATTAGCTTCAATTAAAGATTCTAAATTTTCAAGATCATTATATTTTGCAAGTAAAGTGTCTTTTGCCGTCCCTTGCGTAACGCCTGGGCTGTTTGGCGTACCAAAAGTAACCGCACCACTCCCGGCCTGGATTAAAAAAGAATCACTATGCCCGTGGTAACAGCCGGCAAATTTTATGATTTTTTCTTTTCCGGTAAATCCGCGTGCAAGCCTAACCGCACTCATAGTCGCTTCGGTCCCAGAATTCACCATTCTTATTTTATCGATATTCGGCACCATTTTTACCGCCAATTCAGCGATTTTAGTTTCAATTTCGGTAGGAGTTCCAAAAGAAGTCCCTTTTTTTGCGATATCTATTACGGCGTCGATTACCGGTTTGTGAGCGTGACCTAAAATGAGAGGTCCCCACGAATTTATATAGTCTATTAATTTATTTCCGTCTTCATCATACAAATAAGCTCCTTCGGCTTTTTTAATAAAAATGGGATCTCCACCCACTGCTTTAAATGCTCTTACCGGGGAATTTACTCCGCCGGGAATTACTTTTTGTGCCGAAGCGAACAATTCGCTACTTCTTTTATAGATCATAAATTTTTATTCTGCAGAGATAATTACCAACATTTGCCCTACGGAAATATTAGTATCTCTTAAATTATTAAATCGCTGTAATTCTTCTACTGTGGTATTATGCTGTTTTGCAATCCTGTATAAAGTATCGCCCTTTTTAACCTTGTAAGTAACCGACTCTGGAGACTCGGGCGTATAAGTATAACTTGGAGATGGCCTTTTAAGTACATCTGCGTCAAATTGATAAAGTCTGTAACGTTCAATTAGACTAATTAATTTATCTGGGTAACGTCTATCGGTAGCATAACCTGCCTTTCTCAAACCTCTAGCCCAACCTTTATAATCGTCTTCATCTAATTCAAAAAGTTCTGCATAACGTTTTCTTTCTGTGAGAAAAAGTGAATGATCCCTGTAAGAATAACGAGCATCTTTATATTTTCTAAAACATTCGCCGCGCGCATCATCGTCGTGATAAGCTCTAGCACCTTTCCAGTCGTGGCATTTAATTCCAAAATGATTATTTGCGCGCATGGTGAGATCTCCTTTTCCACCACCAGATTCTAAAATTCCCTGGGCCAGGGTAATACTCGCAGGAATGTTGTAAAGCCGCATCTCTTCCATAGCTACCGCAGCAAAATCCCGAATATAATCTTCTACCGTATAAAGACGTGGATTTACAGGGGGCAACATAGGCTCTCCATCTAAAGGTTTAACCCCTTCTATTGCGGTATTTGGCGATTCAGTGAAAGCATTTTCCCTGTTAGAATCTTTCTTAGTGGTGACTACTTTTTTCTTGCTTCCGCAGGAAACCGCAAATGCGGCGAGAAAAATTAAAACAAAAAACCGGTTAATTCTCATATTAAAAAGTGATTAGAGGCAATTTTTTCTTTTTTAAAATCATATTTATTCCCTGGATTCCCTGTAAACCGCCGGTGTGAATGGCCAGAATCTTACTTCCAGAAGGGAAATACCCGCCTTTTATAAGGTCAAAAATACCAAAAACTAGCTTTCCCGTATATACCGGATCTAATTGAATTTTGTATTTTTTTTTGAAAATATTAATAAAATTTATCAATTCCGAATCTACCTTAGCGTAACCCCCAAAATGATAGTCGATTTTTAATTCCCAATTATTTTTAATACTGTATTTTTCAATTTCTTCGGAAAGAAAATCACCTTTCAAAGCCGGAAAACCTAAAACTTTCTGATTTATATCTGAAGCGTTTATCAAGCCTGCAAGAGTCCCACCGGTACCTACTGAAGCTGCTATAAAATGAAATTGCCCGTCTTTCTCGTTTAAAATTTCCTGGCAACCTTTTACGGCCAAATCATTTGTTCCCCCTTCAGGCACAAGATAAAATTC
>NZ_CAXAVR010000155.1:0-4880 GCF_963972535.1 uncultured Salegentibacter sp. | reverse complement strand
TAGGACGCCAGGTTTTCATCCTGGTAACAGGGGTTCGATTCCCCTACGGACTACTTTAAAAAATAATTAAAGCAATTTTGTAATGGCAAATCACAAGTCAGCATTGAAGAGGATTCGTAGCAATGAGACCAAACGTCTTAGAAACCGCTACCAGCATAAAACTACCAGAAACGCAATTAAAAAGTTGAAGGAGTCTGAGAAGAAAGAAGCTGAAGCTCTTTTGCCTTCTGTTATCTCTATGGTAGATAAATTAGCAAAGAAAAATATTATACATGATAATAAAGCTGCGAACTTAAAATCGCAACTTGCTAAGCACGTAGCTGCGCTTTAATAATATTACAGTGTTCAATTATAAAAAAATGCTTTCTGCGTTTGCGGAAAGCATTTTTTTATTTTTAATAGTTTTTGGGTTTAAAAAACCGAAAGACCGGTTAGGGAAGTAAGGCGTTCTAAAGCCTTCATTCCTAATTCTGAATTTCCTTTTTCATTTAAAATAGGACTCCAAACCGCTACTGAATACTGGTCTGGATGAATGGCTACAATACCTCCGCCAACACCACTTTTCCCCGGTAATCCTACTTCAAAACTAAATTCCCCGGCTTCATCATAGAAACCACAGGTTTGCATTAAAGAATTTATCCTTTTTACAGAGGTGGGAGTTAAAATCTCTTCATCTGTACTTAATATTTTACCCTTATTGGCAAAGATCATAAACGCCTGGGCTAATTGTTTACAAGACATTGCCAGCGAACAGAGATGAAAGTAAAAATCTACAGTAGGTTCTACTTCACATTTAATATTCCCCAGTGCTTTCATATAATTTACCAGTGCTACATTTCTATATCCTGTGGAACGTTCTGAAGCTGCAATTTTAGGATCAAAATTAATACTATTATCTTCGGTAATTTTCCTTACAAAATCTAATAATTCCTGTTTTGGATCTTCTAATTGATCTACTAAAATATCTGATATTACTAAAGCGCCGGCGTTTATAAATGGATTTCGGGGCACACCGCTTTCATATTCTAATTGGCTTAACGAATTAAATGGATCTCCCGAGGGTTCTACATCTACCCGGTCCCAAAGATCTTCTCCCATAATACGCATAGCCATAGAAAGGCTAAAAACTTTAGAGATACTCTGAATAGAAAAAAGCTCTTCGCTATCTCCAAAACTAAAATGTTGCCGGTCTCCACAATAAACGTGCATACCAAATTTACGCGGATCTACTTTGGCGAGTTCAGGAATATACGAGGCAACTTTGCCGGTTACATCCCGGTAACTCAGTTCATCATTTATGGTATTTAGTATACTTTGGTAGTCCATATTAATTTAATTCGCTTAAGTCTGAATTGGTTTCTATCTCGAAAGGTAATTTTTCTGATTTAAAAATGCGAGCGCTCAAGCTACCTTTTAACTCAATTTTATTATCTGAAACCAGTATCCAGCTACCTTCCCTAAGTCCAATTACAGGTTGCGTATTTATAGTGTGGAATTCTTTTATTCGCGTCTCCCGGGTTTCTCCTTTATGCGTAGAATTTGAATCGGGATCTAAATAATGAGGATTAATATTAAAAGGAACTACTGCCAAAGTTTTAAAACTTGGCGGATAGACTATGGGCATATCGTTGGTGGTTTGCATTGTTAAGCCCGCGATATTCGTCCCTGCACTGGTGCCCATATAAGCTGCGCCATTTTGAATACTTTCTTTAAGCGGTTGCATTAGCTTATTTCGGTAGAGCTCAGAAACCAGTAAAAAAGTATTGCCCCCACCGGTAAAAATTCCTTTAGCTTGAGTTATAGCTTCAGTCATATCTTCAAATTCGTGAATTCCTCGTAAATTAAGTCCGGCCTTGTTAAAAGCTTCTGAAGCTTTTTTAGTGTATTCAGTATGCGAAATTCCGCCGGGACGGGCAAAAGGAATAAAGATCACTTCATCTATATTATTAAAAAATACCTTTAATTCCGGAATTAAATATTCCAGGTAATCCTTCCCATGTAAAGTTGATGTGCTGGCCAATAATGCTTTGCTCATAAATGCTTTTATTTTTCTAATGCTAGTATAATATATATTGACTTAAAATTAGTCTAAATAGGGGTTTTAACAAAAGTTTACAAGCTGCTTTACTATAAATAAGGACTAAGAATTGTTACTTTATTAATAGGAAAACCACAACTATGTTAAAGAATACATTTTTTATTATTTTTATTTTATCCAGTAGTATTTTAATTGCCCAGGAGAAGGAACGCACTCTGGTAAACGGTAAAATTATTGTTCCTGAAGAAGACACTCCTGAGGGAATGACCATTTTTAACCGAAACACCGCACGCGGTACCATATCTAATCCCGACGGGGAATTTAAGTTAAGTGTTGCGCTTAATGATACGGTAGTATTTTCTTCCATTCAATTTGAAGAATTTAGAGTAGTTGTAGAAGAAGGCGTTATAAATTCTGGAGAAATGAATGTTTTTCTAACAGAATCTGTAACCGAACTGCCAGAGGTGCTGTTATCTGATAATAAACTTTCTGGAGATATTAGGGTGGATGTTAGCCGTATTGCAGTTAGTGACCCAGATGTTCCCCGGTATTCTGCAGCCGATTTGGAGGCCATGAATGTCAGAAGGCAACCCGATTCCTTAATGGGGCCCGGAAGAAATGCTGCTCTGGCTGCCGGAAATACCAGGCTGGTAAACGGACTCAACTTTGTGAACATCTTTAAATTTCTTGTGGGGGCTGAGGTAGAAAACAATCCTTTTACGAAACAGGAACTCGACGAAAAATTACGGGATCTTTATGACGATGAGTTTTTTAGAACCAACCTGGATATTGAAAAAGATAAAATAAATGATTTTATTTACTACGTTACAGATCACGGTTTAGATAATGACTTGTTGGAAGACGGAAACGAATTAAACCTAATTGAATTTCTAATCGAAAAAAGTAAAGAATATAAAGCATTTCATGCTCGGGAATAATACTTAAAAACCTTCATCAATCATCATTATTCATCATCAACAACAATCAATGAAATATTTTTTATCTATTTTATCGTGTTTTTTTGTAGTTACAGTAAGTGCCCAGGAAAAAAAACAGCTCACCGGTAAAATTAAAGCCGATAGTATTGAAGCTCCTATTCACATCATTAACATAACGCAAGAAAAGGGCAGTGTAAGCGATAAAGCGGGAAATTTTAAAATAGAAGTTTCAGAAAACGATTTGTTGTTAATTTCTTCGGTGCAATTTCAGCGAAAAGAAATAAAGATTACTTCTAAAATTCTTAATGAAGAAACACTAAATATAAAATTACTTCCTGCCCTAACCGAACTCGAACAGGTAAGGGTTCATAATCTTAGTGGAAACCTGGAAGAAGATATTGCCAACATTAAGGTAATAGATATGCCGGTTATTAGTGTGCCGCCTTCCCCGCCAAGTGTAATTCCAAGAGGCACTCCAAACGCAGCATTTAATGCTAGTCAAACTCAGGCGCCGGCCGGTGGGAATATTTTAGGTTTGGTGGGATTAATTACTGGTAAACCAAATTTTGGATCATTAGGCGGTAAATCTGCATCCCCTGTTAACCGTGAAAAAGAGGTAGTTAATAGCCTTCGTAACAAATTTGATGATTACTTTTTTACCAATCATTTAAAAATTGATCCTACTCATATAATGAATTTCCTAACCTATATTTTTGAAAATGGTTTTCAGGAAAATTTTTTAAAAGAAGAACGCGCTTTAGAGCTTGTAGTTTTTTTGGAAAAGCAAAGCAAAGCTTACCGTAAATATATTAGCGAATAGATGAAAAGCAGCTTCTTTCTTATTTGTATGCTTATTTTTTCAGCTCATTTATTTTCCCAGGATCGTGTACTACAAAAAGGGGAAATTCTTGCTGATTCTATTGAAGCACCAATTCATATTATAAATATTACTGCTGAAAAAGGTACGGTAACCGAGGCAAACGGTGAATTTTCTATAGAAGTAAGGGAAAATGATTTGCTGTTATTTTCATCAGTACAATTTCAGAAAAAAGAAATTTTAATTACTGCTGAAATTTTATCTTCCAAAGTTTTAAAAGTTGAATTGCAAAAAGACCTTACAGAATTAGACGAAGTTAGATTGCACCAATTAAGCGGAAACCTGGCAAGTGATATTGAGAAAATTAAAACCTTTGATCCAGGAATTATTGGTTTTGCCCTTTCTGATAAAGAACCACTAAGTATTGAAGAGCGCAAATTGGTTGCAATGAGCAGTCCAATGGACCCTGTTGGTCTCATTTTTGGAGCGCTTTCCGGAGAAAGAGAAAAACTTAAAAAAGCGATAGAAAATAACAGGTTAAGTGCACTGGTTTATAAGGCCAGGGAATTTGTGCCTGATGAGTACTTTACTGAAACCTTGCTTTTACCTTCTAATAAAATTATGGATTTTCTCTACTATTGTAGCTTAAAACCTAATTTTGAAGAATTAGTCAAAAAAAATGATCCCCTGGTTCTAATGGAATTTTTTAAAGAAAAGCTTCCAGAATATAATGAGTTTATCAAGGATTAAAAGCATTAATTTTTTCTTTATACTGTTGCTGCCTTTTGCTGTGTTTTCCCAGCAAGAAACTATTTTTTCAGGCCAAATAATTACCGAAGAACCACTTTTATCTCCGGTTCATATAATTAACATTACCCGGCAAAAAGGTGGAGTTAGCGAACTTCCTGGTCATTTTTCTGTAGCGGTAAACATAGGTGATTCGTTAGTTTTTTCTTCGGTTCAATATAAAAAGAAAACGATTGTAATAGATCGTGAAAAACTTCAGCAAAACAATTTTACAATTAAACTGGAGGAAGATCTTACTGAATTAGATGAAGTAAAACTTCATAAGCTCTCAGGAAGTCTG
>NZ_CAXAVR010000154.1:0-4909 GCF_963972535.1 uncultured Salegentibacter sp. | reverse complement strand
TTTAAGCAATTGCTAATGGTTGGCGGAATGGATAAATATTTCCAGATCGTAAAATGTTTTAGGGATGAAGACCTTAGAGCCGACAGGCAGCCGGAATTCACACAAATTGACTGCGAAATGGCTTTTGTTGAGCAAGAGGATATTCTGAATATTTTTGAAGGTTTAACTCGTCATTTACTAAAAGAGATCAACGGTGTGGAAGTTGAAAAATTCCCAAGAATGACCTATGCCGAAGCGATGAAAAAATACGGAAACGACAAACCGGATATTAGATTTGGGATGGAGTTTGCCGAACTAAACGATTTGGCCAAAAACAAAGGTTTCAACGTTTTCGATCAGCAGGAATTGGTTGTGGGAATTGCGGTTCCGGGAGCGGCTTCTTTTACCAGAAAAGAAATAGACAAATTAATATCCTGGGTTAAAAGACCACAGGTTGGCGCCAATGGACTCGTATGGGCAAAATATAACGAAGATGGAACTTTAAAATCTTCAGTAGATAAATTTTATTCCGAAGAAGATCTAAAAACCTGGGCAGAAGCTACCCATGCAAAACCCGGAGATCTTATTTTGGTAATGGCTGGTGACGCCAATAAAACCAGAACGCAACTAAGTGCACTTAGAATGCACTTAGGTAACGAATTAGGTTTAAGAAAAGCTGATGAATTCGCTCCGCTTTGGGTTGTAGATTTCCCATTACTGGAGTGGGATGAAGAAACAAATCGTTTTCATGCGATGCACCACCCGTTTACCTCACCTAAAAAAGAAGATTTTGCTTTACTGGAGACTAAACCGGGAGAAGTTCGTGCCAATGCGTACGATTTGGTTTTAAACGGAAATGAAATTGGCGGCGGTTCTATAAGAATCCACGATAAGGAAACTCAGGCAAAAATGTTCGATTATCTTGGCTTTACTCCAGAAGAGGCTAAAGCACAGTTCGGCTTTTTAATGGATGCCTTTCAATATGGAGCCCCTCCTCACGGCGGTATCGCTTTTGGTTTTGATAGACTGGTGGCCATTTTAGGCGGACAGGAAAGTATAAGGGATTTTATTGCTTTCCCCAAGAACAACAACGGCCGGGATGTAATGATAGATGCACCCGCAAAACTGGATGAAGCACAACTCAAAGAACTTCATTTACAGGTAAACTACCTGGAAGAAAGTTCAAAGAATAACCAGGGGAAATAATTTTTTCAATTAAAGGCCAACGCAAGAGCATTTAAATCTCGAGTATCGAGTAAAATTATAATTGATAAAAAATCCCGGGTTCACATCGGGATTTTTTTATCTTCACTTAAAAATTTTTGAGTGGGTACTAAAGTTACAGCACTTTTAACGCGATTTTCAGACTGGAGCACCAGGAATCTTAGCCATCAACAATTTTTGATGGTCCTAAGTTCGATTATTGGTTTTCTGGCCGGGCTTGTAGCTGTTGGTATCAAAAACTTTACGCATTATATTCAGCGTTTGCTTGAAGACGAATTTATTGTGAACTACCACAATGCTTTCTATTTCATTTTTCCCCTTATAGGTATTGCAATTACTGTTTTTCTTATAAAATATATTATAAAAAAAGATATTGGAAACGGTATCCCCACAGTGTTACATGCTATTTCTAAAAGACAGGGAATTATGCGTAGGTTTCAGTCTTACGCATCCTTAATTACCGCACCATTAACTGTAGGTTTTGGAGGATCTGTGGGTTTAGAGGCCCCCACAGTGGCCACCGGAGCTTCAATAAGTTCTAATTTGTCGCGTTTATTTAAAATGAACCAGGCCACACGAACCCTTTTAATAGGCTGTGCGGCTGCCGGTGCCATGTCTTCTTTGTTTAAAGCTCCAATAGCTGCTATTATTTTCGCTATTGAAATTTTTAGCCTGGATCTCACGCTTGTTTCTATGATTCCGTTGCTTACGGCTTCGGTTTCTGCCATACTTACCTCCTACTTCTTTTTTGGGAACGATATAATTTTACACTATCAGTTAAGTGATCAGTTTGATGTTTCTGAAGTTCCTTTTTATGTTTTATTGGGCGTAATTGCAGCAGTTTGCTCAATTTATTTTGGCAAGGTTTATTTCAAATTTGCAGCCATCTTCCGGAAAATAAAATCGGGCTATCTAAGATTGCTTGCCGGCGGACTTTCACTTGGGGTTTTGATATTTTTTATTCCCCCGCTTTATGGTGAAGGCTATGATGTAATCAACAATTTGCTCCAGGAAAATTACATTTATGCGCTGCAAACCAATTTATTTGATTCCTATTTAGATAATATTTGGGTGGTTATTTTGCTACTGGCCGGGCTGGTAGTTTTCAAGGTAATCGCTACCTCGTTAACCCTGGGAGCCGGGGGTGTTGGAGGGATTTTTGCGCCGGTTTTATATATGGGTAGCGCCATGGGGCATTGTTTCGCACTAATTATTAATAACCTGGGTATTTTAAATAACCCTATTTCGGTTAGTAATTTCACCCTGGTAGGAATGGCCGGTGTAATGGCGGGAATAATGCACGCACCTCTTACTGCAATTTTCCTTATTGCTGAACTTACCGGGGGCTACGAACTTTTTGTGCCGCTAATGATCACCGCAGCCATTTCGTTTGTGGTAACCAGCAGGTTTCAGCCGCACTCTGTATATACTATGGAACTTGCGCAGCGTGGCGAATTACTTACTCATAATAAAGACCAGGCCGTATTAACGCTGTTGAATATTCAGCAGATTATAGAAAAAAACTTTGTTACCCTAAATATAGATATGAATCTTGGAGATGTTATTCACGAAGGTGTAATAAAATCTTCCCGAAATCTTTTTCCCGTTATTGATGAAAATCGTAAATTCTTAGGAATTATTTTATTAGATGATATTAGGCCGATAATGTTTGACCAAAAAATGTATGAGGAAGTTAAGGTAAGCGATGTTATGCAACGTGCTCCTGAAATTATTGATCTTAGAAAAGACCGGCCAAAAGATATAATGACCAAATTTCAGGAAACAAACGCATGGAACCTGCCTGTGGTAGAAGATGAGATCTACGTTGGATTTATTTCTAAATCTAAACTATTAACCGCTTACCGTCAAAAACTAATAGAAGTAACCGTTTAATGCTATGAATACTGTTTTAAAAATATTGGGCATATTAATATTAATTGCCATTGGAGTAGGATTTTATTACCGCACTTTTGAAGATGTGGTACTGGGAGACCGTATAATTGGGATTGCAGTTTTAGCAAGTGCATTTATTTTAATGCCTATTTTCCTGTATGTGAGATGGAAAGGAAAACGGCTTCAAGACTACACTCTCACTAAAGAGAACATGGATAAAATGCGAGATAAAGGACTGGATTAAGTAGCTGTTTTAGAATACTTTCAAAAGAAAATCGAAAATATTGCATTGTCTTCAATAATATTGTACTAACTTTGCCCTTTATTAATTATTTATTTTATTATTACAATGGAAGGTACAGTTAAATTTTTCAATGAATCAAAAGGATACGGATTCATTACCAACGACGAAACAGGAAGAGACATCTTCGTACACATTACTGGTTTAGATGGCGAGAGCTTGAACGAAGGTGATAAAGTTGAGTACGTTGAAGTAGAAGGTAGAAAAGGAGTTAACGCTGCGGAAGTACGCGTTATAGAATAATATATATTATCCTATTTCAAGAACTTGAAAAGTCGCTTTTAGAGCGGCTTTTTTTATACCTTAATTTTATTGATTTAAACCTTGTTTTGGAGTGTAACCATAACATTTTTTAAAGGTGTTTATAAAGTGCGGAACGCTTTTATATCCTAAAATGCCGGCCATTTCACTTACTGTATGTTTTCCTAAAAGACTTTTAGCTTTCTTCATTCGCAAGTCTATAATAAAGCTTCTAATAGTTTTACCATACATCAATTTAAAATCTTTTTTTAGCTGAAGTTCATTTAAAAGCACTTTCCTGGCCAGTACTTTAATGGTTGGCGGATTTTTAAAGTTTTCAATTAAATATGCGTGGGCGGTTCTTATTTTTTCAAGGTTTTCTTCGCTAATCCCTTTCACTACTCCATTGCACAATTCCTCCTGGCAAAAATGTAAAGAAAGAAACAATTCTTTAAGCCTTAATTCAAGATAATATTTTTTAAAATCGGTATTCCAATCGTTTTTGGTGATCTCATTTAAAATATGATACAAATTATAATCTATAGGAAAATTACAGGCTCCCCATTTTTGAAACTTACCCTGAATAATATGATTATAGAAAGAATTTTCTGCCACCCAGATTTCGTTTTTTAACAATTCAAGGTAGTATTCTTTTGATAGATAAACCGCCTGGTAGTGAGTAGGTTTATTGGCCGGCATTTCTATGGTATTTACAGTATCACAGTTATAACAGCAGTTAATTCTGCCCATCCCAAGGGGTGTTTTTTCCTTGAAAGAAACCAGTTGCGAATCTCCCTTGCCTAAATAAGAAATTTGAATATATTCCCCGCTTATACTAAAGATATCGGTAAGATTTTTTTTATTCTCTATAAAGGTTTCAACAATAAATAAGCCTTTTGAAAACTGAATCTTACATTTGGCCTGTAACCAGGAATACGATTGAATATTTATTTCATCTTTAATGATTCCCAGACCTTTATCTTCTGAAAGATCCCGTGAAAACAAGGTTTCATTTACCTCTATTAATTTAGACTCAATATACATAATACCTTTACCGTAATTTTTATTCCCAAAACCGAAACAGGCTTAGCGCTTCAAAATATAAATTTGCCGCAAGTTATTTAAAATTAGTTTAAATAAGAATAATAAATTAAAATTGTGGTTCCAAAATTTACAATAAGCCTTATTTTACTGTTGCTTTCAGCCAGTATTCCTACCATATATGCTCAGCAAAAGGAAGCCAAAAACTTCGATATTTCTGGAATAATAGAA
>NZ_CAXAVR010000153.1:0-4924 GCF_963972535.1 uncultured Salegentibacter sp. | reverse complement strand
AAAAAAGAATATAATATTGAGCGCGGTTCTATGTGCGGGTTTGCAGGTTTCTGCTCAGGAATTAATTTGGGAAGAAGATTTTGAAGGCGATACTTTAAACATGGAAAACTGGAGCTACGAAACCGGAGATGGCTGTCCAGATCTTTGTGGCTGGGGAAATAACGAACGCCAAATTTATAGCAAAGATTATGTAGAGGTAAAAGACGGGAATTTAGTACTTACCGCCGATAAGGTTGGTGATAAGTATTACAGCGGAAAAGTAAATACGCAGGATAAATTTGAATTTCAATACGGTACCGTTGAGGTAAGGGCGAAATTACCCGATGGCCACGGACTTTGGCCTGCAATCTGGATGTTAGGAAATAATATAAATGAAGTAGGCTGGCCAGCTTCGGGTGAAATTGATATTATGGAATTTGTAGGCAGGCAACCAGATACTATCCATAACGCACTACACACCCCTGCAAGTCACGGTGATACCGAAAATATTAAAACCACGCCGGTTAAAAACGCTACTTCAAAGTTTCGTGTTTTTAAAATGAATTGGACTGAAGATGCGATCACTTTTTATATTGACGGTGAAAAAACCTATACGTTTTCTCCTTCAGAAAAGAATGAGGAAACATACCCATACAGGCATCCGTTTTATTTCTTACTGAATCTTGCAGTAGGCGGTAATTTTGGTGGGCCAGAAGTTGACGATTCTATTTTTCCGAAGCAGTTTTTAATAGATTATGTAAAGGTTTATAAATAAAAATTACCCCCTTTTTTAGTAAGGCCGGCATACCAGTAGCGTATGCTGGCCTTTTATTTTAATGAATTGGCTGGAGATTAATAATTTATGTATATTTTACAGATATTTTAAATCCTACCTTATGAGAAATCTTTTTATTTTCTTGTTTTCAGCATTGGCATTCACAAGCTGTGCCGACTCAGAAAAAGATGAGACACCCTGGACCCAATTATTTAACGAAGAAAATCTGGATGGATGGACTAAAAAAGGTGGCGATGCCGAATACCGGGTTGAAAATTCAGCAATAATTGGCACTACCCAACATAACACGCCCAATACCTTTCTTACTACCAATAAAGATTACGAAGATTTTATTCTGGAAGTGGATTTTAAAGTCCATCCAAGTATGAATTCCGGGATTCAAATTAGAAGCAATAGTTTAGACAATTATATGGATGGCCGGGTGCATGGGTATCAGGTAGAAATTGATCCCTCAGACCGTGCATGGAGCGGTGGTATTTATGATGAAGCGCGCCGTGGCTGGTTGGTGGACTTAAGCGAAAATTCTAAAGCTCAGCAGGCTTTTAAACAAAACGAATGGAATACCTATAGAATTGAGGCCATTGGCGACACTATTAAAACCTGGATAAACGGGGTTCCCGCATCGCATTTAATAGATGATAAAACTTCAGAAGGGTTTATCGCTCTTCAAGTACATAGCATTGGCGAAGATGCTGAGGCAGGCACCGAAGTAATGTGGAAAAATATTAAAATTCTTACCGAAGATTTAGAGAAATATAGCAAAAAAACTCCCCTGGAGCCTATACAAACCAAAAACAGTTTAACTACAGCTGAAAAAGATAACGGCTGGGAAATGTTATGGGATGGTGAAACCACTGAAGGTTGGCGTGGTGCACGTTTAGATGAATTTCCGGAAGAAGGATGGAAAATGGAAGATGGAGTACTTACAGTGCTGGCCAGCGGTGGCGGAGAATCTGAAGCTGGTGGGGATATCGTTACCAAAGAACTTTATGGCGATTTTGAACTAAAAGTTGATTTTAAAATTACCGAAGGTGCCAACTCCGGCATTAAGTATTTTGTAGATACCGATCTAAATAGAGGTCCCGGTTCTTCAATAGGTTTGGAATACCAGATTCTTGACGATGAACGTCATCCTGATGCCAAATTGGGTAACCACGAGGGAAGTAGAACAATGGCTTCTTTATATGATTTAATTCAAGCCGATCCCGATAAACCGGTTAATCCAATAGGAGAATGGAATACCGCCCGTATTGTTTCAAAAGATAATAAAGTAGAACATTGGTTAAATGGCGAGAAAGTGCTGGAATATGAACGAAAAAGTGAAGAGTACCGCCAACTGGTTTCTGAAAGCAAGTATGTAGACTGGCCAAATTTTGGAGAAGCCGAGGAGGGTCATATTCTGCTTCAGGATCATGGTAATAAAGTGAGTTTTAAAAATATTAAGATCAAAGCAGAATAAATATGAATTCAAGAAGAGATTTTATAAAAAAAACAGCTTTAGGCGGAACTGCTCTTGTAGTTGGAAGTTCGGCAATGGCAATGAGCGCTAAAAGCTATCGCAAAATTATAGGTTCTAACGATAGGATTAATGTAGCTATAGCAGGCTTGGGAAGAAGGTTAGGTGCTTATTTTGATCCCATTGCGCGCAAGGAGTCCAATGTAGAACTTCTGTATTTATGCGACGTGATGGAAAGTCAGCGGGTAAATGCATTAGAGCGCTTTTCAGAACATATAGATTACAAACCAAAACTTGAAAACGATATTCGTAAGGTTTTTGAAGATAAAAAAGTAGATGCCATTATTAACGCTACACCAGATCATTGGCACACTCCGGGCTCTATTATGGCGATGAAAGCTGGGAAGCATGTGTATGTTGAAAAACCTTCCAGCCATAATATGTTTGAAAATGAACTGCTGGTAGAAGCTACTAAGAAATATGGAAAAGTGGTGCAAATGGGGAATCAGCAACGCTCTTCAAATCATACGATTGAAATTATAAAGGATATTCACGACGGGGCGATTGGTGAAGTTTATAAAGCAGTGGCATTTTATACTAATGCACGTGGTGAAGTTCCAAATCAGAAAAAAGCACCTGTTCCGCAGGGATTAGATTGGGATTTATGGCAGGGACCGGCACCAAGAAGAGAATACACCGAAGAGACCTGGGATTATAACTGGCACTGGTATGGTTATAATTATGGTACAGCCGAATCCGGAAATAACGGAACCCACGAAATGGATGTAGCACGTTGGGCATTACAGGTTGGAATCCCGCTACGCACCGATGTACAATCAGGAAAACGACATTTTAAAGATGACGGCTGGGAAATGTACGATACCATGGAGGCTACTTTTAAGTTTGCAGACAATAAGGTTATTCAGTGGGATGGTAAAAGCCGAAATGCCTACTATACCTACGGTGGTGGCCGCGGCACCATAATTTATGGCACTGATGGTGGCGTATTTGTAGACCGTGAGAAATATATACTTACCAACAGAAATGGAGAAGTAATTAAAGAATACAATTCAGCATCTGATGAAGCCGGGACAGCTTTAGGGGGTGGAGGAGATATGTCTACAGCGCATATGCTTAATTTCTTTGATGGAATACGCGGCACAGCTAAACTAAATGCGCCCATAGATGATGCAAATATAAGTATGACCATGGTTCATTACACCAATATTGCCGATCAATTGGGTAGAGGCTTTGATATAGACGATAAAACAGGAAGAATTTATGACAGGGATGCCATGAAACTTTGGGGTCGTGAATATGCCCCTGGTTGGAAACCTGAAGTTTAAATCCCAGCTAATTTTCTATAAACTATTTCAGCAAAACCTTACCAAAATCATAATTGCAGAGAGTTCTTTTTTAATACCTTAGCCCTCCATAATGCCCCCTATGATTAACACTAAAATTGAAGAAAATAACGAAATAGAAAGGCTTAAAACCCTGCTCTCCTATAATATTCTTGATACACCCTACGAAAAAGATTTTAATGAGCTTGCACAGCTTATTGCCTTAATTTGCGATGTTCCCATTGCTTTTATTGCGATGATAGACGATAAAAGACAATGGTATAAAGCCAAGGTAGGTCTTGATGGTAGTGAAACACCGTTAGAAGAAACATTCTGCCAATATACTGTTAAGCAGGATGAACTGGTTGAAATTTCTGATGCTCGTTTAGATGAAAGGGTAAAAGACAATCCTCACGTTACTTCAGAAAATGGAATTCGGTTTTATGCCGGGATGCCTTTAAAGGCTGAAAATGGCCATAATATTGGGACGGTTTGCGTTGTAGATGGCAAACCAAGAACGCTTGATGCCCAGCAAAGACAAGCTCTGAAATTACTTACCAACCAGGCAATGCACCTCATAGAAGCCAGGAAAAAGAATAAAAGTCTTGGGAAGGAATTAAATAGTATTCTCAAAAAACGAATCGCACGCACAGAAAAGAAGCTCGAACTCAAAGAAAGCGAGAATAGATCCTTAATGCAGGCGATTAAAAACTCCAGTGGAGTTGTAGAATTTAAACCAGATGGAAGGATAATTTCTATAAACCGAAATTTTGAAGAAATTTCAGGATATACTGAAAAGGAACTGTTAGGGAGTCATCATCATATGTTTATTACTCCGGCCGATTATGCTGAAAATAAGCAACTATGGGATTCTTTAAGAAAATGTGAATATAAAACGGGTCGTGTACGTAGAATCCATAAAGATGGATCTGAATTTTATTTACAGGCGTCTTATAATCCAATTCAGGACCTGGATGGGAATGTGATAAAAGTGGTAAAGATTTCACAGGATATTACTAAAGAAATTGAAGCAGAAATTTCTTTGGAAAAGGCCAAAGAAATGGCCGAAAGCCTCAATGAACAGAAAGATAACTTTATTGCAAATGTTAGTCATGAAATTAGAACACCAATTCACGCAGTTTTAGGATTTACCGATCTTTTACTGGAGAATGAAAAAGACGCTCATAAAACCAATTATTTAAAAGCGGTAAAAATCGCAGGAGATTCCTTGCTATTTATTGTAAATGATATCCTGGATCTTTCAAAAATGGATGCAGGCCTATTACAAATAGATAAAGATGTTTTTGATATTAGGGATGCCGTAAATAGAGTGTTTTCAATTTTACATTT
>NZ_CAXAVR010000152.1:0-4983 GCF_963972535.1 uncultured Salegentibacter sp. | reverse complement strand
TATGAATCTGAAGAAAAATACCGAACTCTCTTCGATTCAAGTCCGCTGCCAATGTGGGTTTTAGATAGGAATACTCTGGAGTTTTTAAGTGTAAACCAGGCTGCTATAAATTTATACGAATATACCCGCGAAGAATTTATGCAGATGTCTGTAAGGGATTTATGGGTAGATGATGAAGCAAGAATTGAAGAAACTGTAGAAGAAAATTTTCATGGTTTTTTTACTTTAAAAGTCAAGCATTATACAAAAAGTAGAAACCTGCTTTATATAGATGTTCAGAGCAATCCTATTCTATTTGGTGGGCGCGAAGCCAGGGTTACCCAGGCGCATAATATTACCGAAAAGTTAAAAGCCGAAGAAAAATTAAGGCACAGCCAGGAGCGTTTTAAAGCCCTGGTTCAGGATGGTAGCGATCTTATAAGTATTATAGATCAAAATTTTCATTATGCCTATGTAAGCCCCAGCGTAAAGAATATTTTAGGAGTAGATCCCGAAAAAATTGAAGGTAGAAATGTATTTGACTTTATACATAGGGAAGACCGTGATAAAATTGAAGGCAAAATCCAGTATTTAGGCAGCAGAAAATCCTATCAGTTACCTTCCTATAGATATAAAGATGGGAAGGGAGAATGGCGTTGGTTTGAAACCATAATTAGTGATTTAAGAGATGATCCTGCTGTAAAAGGATTAATTGCAAACTCCAGAGATATTACCAAAGCTAAGGTACAGCAACAGCAATTAAGGGAAAGCCTGGAGCGGTATGATATTGTTGCTAAAGCCACCAGTGACCTTATTACCGATTTTGATGTTGAAAAAAATGAATTCCAGTACAGCAATGCCATATACGATATCTTTGGTTATTCCCAGGAAGAATTAGAAACCTCAAAAGAATGGTGGCAGGATAGAATTCACCCTGAAGATAAACCACGCGTTATTGAAGCTGCCAAAGGAATATACGAGCGCGGGCAAAAGATTCTTGGAATAGAATACCGTTTTAAATGTGCAAACGGAGAATACAAATACATTCTTGATCGTAGCTATGTAATAACCGATGCTACCGGTAAACCCTCGCGTATAATTGGTTCTATGCAAGATATTACCGAAAGAAGAAAATACATTAACGCTATAGAACGCAGTAATGAAAGGCTTCGCGAAATAGCATGGACACAATCTCACGTAGTGCGGGCGCCATTAGCTAGAATTATGGGGTTAATAGAACTACTGAAAAACCAGAGAAATAACCTTGATAATATTGAGGAAATTATAGATAATATCTTAAATTCGTCTGAAGAGCTTGATAAAGTGATTAGAAAGATCACTATTAAGACTGAAGAAGAATTCTAAGCTCTGGCCCTAAATTTCTTATAATGCTTGAAGTACTTATCGTAGATGACGATCAAATTGTGGTATTTATTCAGAAGAAGTTGATAAGCAACCACGAGATCGCCCAAAACCCTATAAGCTTTAGTCAGGCGGCAGATGCTTTAAATTATATTATAGAAGATCAAAATCACACCAGGCAAAAGGATTTTCTTATTCTTTTAGACATTAATATGCCTAATATGAATGGTTGGGATTTTTTAAAGCGTTTAGAAGCTCATCCGCAAAAATCCAGGTATCACGTTATTATGGTAACTTCTTCTATAGATGCAAAAGACAAAGAAAAAGCTAATAATTATAGCACAGTACGTTCTTTTATAGAAAAACCAATCTCTGCTGCAGATTGTGAGGAAATCAAAGAAATTTCAGAAATAAGTCATTTTTTTGAAACGGCTTAAACACCGTTTTCCCTAGGTTCTGCATCATCAATTTTCTCCTGGGCCCATTCTTTTTCCTCTTCGTCAGGTTCAGGTTTTTCCTGTTCCTCTTCTGCTGGGCGTTCAAAATTTAAATTAATATACATAGGAAAATGATCTGATCCCATAGGTTTTTCTCGCGCAATTTCTATTAAAGTAAAATCGTTGCTATGAAAAACGTGATCTAACGGCCATCTAAAAAAGCGATAACCGGCGTGAAAAGTATTAAAAAAGCCTCTGCCTATCCTTGGGTCTAATAGCCCGCTCATTTGTTGAAATAATCTTGTGGTGCGGGACCAGGCAACATCATTTAAATCTCCAAAAACCAAAACGCTATCATCCTGTTCTCTAACATCCCTTCCCAACATCAACAATTCGGCATCGCGGTTGGTAGAAGTATCCGCTTCAGAAGGGCTTGGAGGTCTTGGGTGCATACAGTGAATTCTAACTTTAGTATTATCGTCTAGACGTACAAAGCCGTGTATAGATGGAATATCATCTTTTACTAAATATCTAACTTCGGTTTCTTCCAATTTTAGTTTAGAATAAAGATGCATTCCGTAGAGGTTATCCATAGGCACTTTTACGGTGTATTTATACTCTTCTTCTATTTCTTTAAGTGCTTCTTCCCACTTTTTATCAGATTCCAGCGTAAGAAGAATATCGGGTTGCCGCCGGTGTACAATTTCAAGAAGTTTGTGATACTGGGTGTTGGGAGTGAGTACATTACTTACCAGAATAGAAATATTATCGCTGGGGTCACCGTCCTCAAATTTCATTACTTCTTTTTTTGCGAACCAGGTGTATGGAAAAATCTTATGAAGTTGATAAATAAGACTTAGAATAATTAAAGCAATAGCTATAAAATGAATAGTTTCAGAAAAATCAAAAACAATAATAGAGATAATTATAACCGTGCTAATTAGAATTGAAATTTGAATACGAGGAAAATCGAAAGCACGAATCCACCATTGGTCAAATCGTGTGGCAGACGCCAGACTTGGAATTAGAAATATTCCGCACAATACTAGCATTATAATTTCTGAAACCTCCATAGAGTTTGCTCGATAACCGAGTTTTAAATGCTTCGAGGCTTGCCTCGAAAATTAAACAATAGTTTTACTTAGAACTTATAAGAAAGCGCAAGACCTTTAGTGTTGATTCCCGTGCCGTTAATATTAAAATTAGCGGTAGGATAAAGATCAATATTTTCTTTCCCTTTTTTATGCAATTCAGGAATTAATATTCCACTAACGGCACCTACTACGGCACCTGCAATATTATCTGTAAGAAAATGTTTCCCGGCTTTTGTTCTTAAATATCCCATTAAAACCGAAACTCCTGTGGCTCCACCCCATACAAAAGGAACGGCCTTAGAATCAGGGTGAAAATCATTAAAAATTTTGGCGGCAAAAAAACTACCGGCAGCAGCAACTGCAGTGTGTCCTGCAATAAACGAGCGTTGTGCACCGCCCTCGGCACGTTCGTCCATCGGAAGATTTTCATTATAAACAAGAGGTCGGCTTTTATCTATTAAACCGGCAGTCATAGTATAAAATACACCCGTAGTAGCCATAGTTTCTACAAATAAAACACTTATTTGTCCAAAATTATTTCGCTCTGCTTCACCGGGTAGTAAAGCAAGCGGAGCGGCCAGGGCTGCATAAAAGGGTATATAGCTTAAAGCATCAGCTTCTTCAGAATAATTTCCAGCTGCCCAACGATCTATTCCCCAAATATCATTTTTATCTAAATCTGCAACTTCAGCTTCAGTAAGTGCATCTTTATTCTGGATAAAAGTGAATCCTAATACATTTAATCCAACGGTACCGGCAATATAGGCGCCATCTGTCCAGGCATCGGTTTTATAGGGGGAACCCTGGCAAAAACTAGTATAGCTAAGAACAAAACAAAAACTGAGTAAAAGCAAATTTTTCATTAATCTCTTATTGTGGTTTTAATTATATTCAAATCTCTTAACTACATCGTAAACACTGAAGTTTTTAAGAAAAGAATAACAATATTGGCCTTCTAAATATAATACAAGCAATTTTTAGATTAACATAAGTTTAATTCCTGTTGCAGCTAAAGATTTTCTAATTCTATATAAAATACCGTAATTTTAGAATATGAAGAAGAAAGATTATAGACAGGGAAGCGGATTTGTTTTTAATAAGTTTGAGGAGCCTGAAAAGTCACCGTTTGACAGGCTTTTTGAAGTTTTTAAAGAATTAATTACTCATACTTCAGGAGATTTAGATGAAGCCCTGGATTGGCTGAAACAGTTGGACGACGAATACAAATTAACCACGGAAGATTACACCCTGGATGATTTTGTAGAAGACCTTAAAAAGAAAGGTTACATAAAAGAAGAAACCGAAGACGAGGGTGGTGGTATGGCGATTACAGCCAAAACCGAACGAGCTATTAGAAAACAGGCTTTAGACCAGATCTTCGGGAAACTGAAGAAAAGTGCCTCGGGAAGTCATAGAACCAATCACGTAGGTAGGGGAGACGAACATACGGGTGATTTCAGAAATTTTCAATTTGGAGATTCGCCCGATAAGATTTCGGTAACCGAAAGTTTAAGAAATGCCCAAATTAATCACGGTATCGGGAATTTTAATATGACTGAAGAGGATTTGGTGGTAGAGGAAACCCATTACAAATCCAGAATGAGCACTGTACTTATGATAGATATTAGTCATAGTATGATTTTATATGGCGAAGATCGTATTACTCCTGCGAAAAAAGTAGCGATGGCTTTGGCCGAATTGATTACTACAAGATATCCAAAAGACAGTTTGGATATTATTGTTTTTGGAGATGATGCCTGGCCGGTTTCTATTGCCGATCTTCCTTATCTTAAAGTAGGCCCATACCATACCAATACCGTGGCGGGTTTAAAACTAGCTATGGATATTCTTAGAAGAAAAAGGAGCACAAACCGTCAAATTTTTATGATAACCGATGGAAAGCCGAGTTGCTTGCGAGAACGCGACGGCTCTTATTATAAAAACAGTATGGGTCTTGATCCTTATATTTTAGGCAAATGTTATACAATGGCGCGCCAGGCAAGGAAACTACATATTCCCATCACTACATTTATGATCGCGCAAGATCCTTATTTAATGCAGTTTGTAAGGGAGTTTACCTATGCCAACCAGGGGAAAGCTTTTTACACCGG
>NZ_CAXAVR010000151.1:0-5075 GCF_963972535.1 uncultured Salegentibacter sp. | reverse complement strand
CCGTCTATTTTGCTTAAATCTTCTTTATCACCATAGGTTATTTTAGCGTAGGCGAGAGGATCGCCGGTTTGTTCGTTTACAATTCTTCCTCTTAGTTCTTGCTGAGCAAAAACATTAAAGGAAAAAAACAGAAAAATAAGCAATAACGGAGAACGCATAGGTTTTTCTGAATTATGAACAAATTGATTAATCACTAAAATAAAAAAGGCGGTTTGAGAAACTTATTGTCGTCAAGCTTTCCTTTCCCTACACTACGGGAGTATTCAGCTTCCAGTTTACTTCCTGAAACCAGTTCAGGATGACGATTTTAAAATTCTTCAAACAGCCTCTAAAATAACAAGAGAAAATGACTTTCTATTATATGGTCATAATTTCTTTTTCCTTGTTTTCCAGGATAGAATCTATACGGGAAATGTGGGCATCAGTCAATTCCTGAACCTCATTTTCAGCATCTCTAAGTAAATCTTCAGAAATATCAAGTTTCTTTAATTCGTTGTTGGCTGATTTTCGGTCGTTTCTTACTCCAATTTTGGCATCTTCCGCTTCAGCTTTTGCCTGTTTTGTAAGTTGCTTACGGCGTTCTTCAGTTAAAGGTGGTACATTTATAATCACACTCTCACCGTTGTTCATTGGGTTAAAACCAAGGTTTGCCAGCATTATTCCTTTTTCAATATCTTTAATCAGGCTTTTTTCAAAAGGCTGAATAGAAATAGTTCGGGCATCTGGTGTATTCACATTGGCAACCTGTTGAAGCGGGGTTCGAGCTCCATAATATTCTACCATTACACTTCCAAGCATCGCCGGGTTGGCTTTACCCGCCCGAATGTTTTGCAATTGTTTCTTTAAATGTTCAATTGCCTTGTCCATATTTTCCTTGGCGGTGTCTATAATAAATTCAATTTCGTCTTCCATTTTTAAAAAATATTAGTTGAGCGTAAATCTTTATAAATTAACTTTTGTACCTATTCTTTCTCCGGTCACTACTTTTAAAAGATTTCCGGGGGTATTCATATCAAAAACAATTATTGGGAGTTCATTTTCCTGGCTTAAGGTGAACGCGGTGGTATCCATCACTTTCAGACCTTTTCTAATTACATCGTCAAAAGAAATAAAATCGAATTTTGTAGCTTTTTTATCCTTTTCAGGGTCGGCATTGTAAATTCCGTCTACACGGGTTCCTTTTAAAATAACATCGGCGTGAATTTCAATAGCGCGTAAAACTGCAGCAGAATCTGTGGTGAAATAAGGATTTCCAGTTCCGCCTCCAAAAATTACCACGCGGCCTTTTTCTAAATGGCGCATAGCTTTTCTTCTAATAAAAGGTTCAGCAACTTCATTGATCTTTATAGCTGATTGTAACCTGGTTTGAACTCCGGCATCTTCCAGCGCACTTTGTAAAGCTAAACCGTTAATTACGGTGGCAAGCATTCCCATATGGTCTCCCTGCACCCGGTCCATTCCTTTACTTGCACCGGCAACTCCTCTAAAAATATTTCCGCCGCCTATAACAATGGCTACTTCTATTCCTTTATCGGTCACTTCTTTAATCTCTTCGGCATATTCTGCCAGCCGATCGGGATCTATGCCATATTGGCGTTGTCCCATTAATGCTTCTCCCGATAATTTTAAAAGTATTCTTTTGTAATGCATAGCCTTTTTGTAGTGATTGGTGCAAATATAGGTAATATCTTAAATTGTAAAATAACATATTCACAATCAATCTTCCGCTAATTACCAATTTTTTTATTGGAGTCTAAGTTTCATTTCAGTTAAAATTCTTTGAGTTTATTTTAAAATGTCAAGTCTTAATTGAAAATACAAATGGCGAGGTTTTTGCTATCTTTGGGTTAATTAAACAGAAAAGAAAATGTTAGGATATTATATTATTGCAGGGCTCATTTTTATAGTGAGTATGTATGTGAGTAATAAACTGAAGAGTAAATTTAAAAAGTACTCTAAAGTTCATTTACAAAACGGAATGAGTGGAAAAGAGCTCGCCGAAAAAATGTTAAGAGACAACAATATTACCGATGTAAAAGTAATTTCTACACCGGGAATGTTGACCGATCATTACAATCCGCAGAAAAAAACAATTAACCTTTCTGAAGGGGTTTATAGCCAAAGAAATGCTGCTGCCGCTGCCGTGGCAACACACGAAACCGGTCATGCTATTCAGCATGCTAATGCTTATAGCTGGTTAACCATGAGAAGCCAGTTGGTGCCGGTGGTAAGTATAGCCTCAAGATTTTCCCAATGGGTGATTTTTGGAGGATTAATCTTAATGGCCACTACGGCTATAGGAAGCACCGTTTTACTTATTGGAATTATCATGTTTGGAATGGGAACCTTATTCAGTTTTATAACTTTACCCGTAGAATATGATGCGAGTAAGCGCGCTTTAGCCTGGTTAGAAACCGAAAATATGGTTTCTGGACCGGAACATGAAGCTGCCGAAGATTCCCTAAAATGGGCAGCAAGAACTTATGTGGTTGCCGCGGTTGGTTCTTTAGCAACTTTGCTTTACTTTCTTAGTATTTATATGGGAAGAGATTAATATTGAAAATATTTCTTCGGAAAATTTTATAAAAGAAAACCCGCTTCAACTGAAGCGGGTTTTTTAATTTAATGATCCTGAAATAAATTCAGGATGATGCGTATTTTCTTATAAAAATCTATTCGGCACGTTTGTCTCTAATTTGCGGGATGCGCTCATCTAATAATTTAAGACCCAGGCCTTCGGTGCCCATATGATCAAATAACTCTAGCGCACGGCGCATTGTTTGCTCTTCTTCCATTTGCTCTGCTATAAACCACTGTAGAAAATACTCCGTAGTATAATCGTTTAATTTTCGGCATTTACCTACAATATTGTGAATTGCTTTGGTAATAGCAATTTCCTGGTCTAAAGCCGTTTCAAAGATTTCTTCCAAAGATTTAAAATCGTGATTTACACCACTAACTTCTGGAGAATACGCGGTACCACCATTATCGTTAATAAATCTAAAGATCTTCATCATATGATCTCTTTCTTCTGCAGCTTGCTCGTAAAAGAAATCGGCACTATAAGAAAGGGCATTGTGATCGCACCAGGAAGCCATAGCTAAATAAGCTGATGACGAATGTGCTTCTTTTTCAATTTGTTTATTTAAAAGATCCATGACATCTACATGGATACTTAAATTTTGTCTTACTAAATCTTTCATTTTCTTATATTTTTAATGCTATAAATGGCCGGTAAAGGCTTACTTCACCAGATTTGTACTTAACCATTTTTTGCGACCAGCATTGTGCTGGTTTATTAGTCATTTTCTATAAAATTAGCCAAATAGGCGGTAAGAACCTAATTAGGAATAGAATTTAGAAATAGTCTAAAGTGAAATAGATTAAACGGAAGTGGTAAGCAGGGAATTAAGTTCAAGCATAGCAAAAGAACCGGTAATAAATTCTTTAAGATCTATACATTCTAAAGTATTAAAAACAAAGAAGTGTTGCCTATTGCATAGCATAAGCATTTCTAACCCGTGCGGGTTTTGCCCATTAAAATGAGAATCCAGGTCAATTTCTTTAACTTGCTGTCTAAACGCTAAAAACTGGCAAAAACCAAGCTGAATGGTTTTATGCGGAAATTCAATAAAAAAGCATCGCTGCTTATCACATTGATAAGAAGTAAAGAATTGAGACTGGTGTAATACTTTCATACTGCAGCCAAAATTAATTCTTATTTAGAATAAACCCAAAGAATATTAAATTTTGATTTGCCTTTTTATTTGTTGATTTAACGAAATAAAGGTTTCGGTTCTTGAAACCCCTTCTATAGCCTGAATATCTTTGTTGAGTACATTCATTAAATGCTCGTTATCTCTACATAATATTTTGATGAAAATAGACCAATTCCCGGTGGTGTAATGGCATTCAATTACTTCAGGAATTCGGCTTAGTTGTTTTACAGCCTGCGGGTTACTAACTGCTTTATCTAAGTAAACCCCTACAAAGGCCATAGTTTTATAGCCCAACTTGCGGGGGTTTATCATAAGTTTAGAGCCTTCAATTAAACCTGCTTTTTCCAATTTGCGTAAACGCTGGTGAACTGCTGCACCGGTGATCCCGATATTCCTGGCAATTTCTAAGATAGATTTTTTGGCATCTTCCATTAAGAAATTCAGGATGGTTTTATCTATACCATCTATAACAACAGTCTCGTTTACAACTTTCATTTGGGAGGTTTATTGGTTAAAGAGCTAAAGTAGCAAATTGAATTCAAAAATTTAATTTCCTACTTCTCCAAAAGGGTTATAACCCAAATATTCGGTCTCTTTTTCTTTAAAAACAATATCGTGTTTCTCTAATTCTTTTAGAATGGGTTCATAAACTTCTTTTTTAATAGGAAGCTGAACTCCGGGTGTGGTTATTTCGCCCTTTAAGATTTTTAAAGTAGCTATGGCTACAGGAAGCCCCACGGTTTTTGCCATGGCAGTTTCAGTTTGGTCTTTCCCAATGTGCACCATAGTTGAATCTATCTGTTTTTTCTCGCCTTTTAATTCGTAACCAAATTTATGGTACATTACAATCATATCCTTATCGTCTGGGGCCAGGCTCCATTTATCCATTAAGATCTCCTGTAGGGCTTGGGCAGGAGTAGCTTCTTTAATTCCAATTTTTTTGTCTTTATTGAATAAGTCCAGTTCCAAAAGTTTTTCCCACATAAGATCGTCCTGATCTATTTTTAAATTATGCCGAAGTTTAAGTTCTACAGTATCGGTAGGAGAATAAGGCAGAAAGGAATTCACAAAATCACGATAGCTCATATTTTCTGAATCTTTCATTTTAAAACTATCGTCAGTCATTCCAAGTTGCACAAACATATTCCACGCACGGCTGAAGCCAACCCGCCTAATGGTACCGCGGTAAAGTGTAAGTACATCTTCCAGGCCGTAAATGCTCATATAGTCTAGCGAATTTCTATTCGCATAACCTTCAAATTTGCCGTAACCTTCAATGTGAAGAAACTCGGTTCTTCTAAATAAACGGTGATAAGGAATGTATTTATATTTTCCTTCCTGTATAAACTCGGCCAC
>NZ_CAXAVR010000150.1:0-5169 GCF_963972535.1 uncultured Salegentibacter sp. | reverse complement strand
AAGTTTCAGAAATGGAGCGAGATACTATTAAAGAAGAAAATTCTTTAACCAGCGATCTATTAGGTGAAAATCGTGTAGAATTTACCAGGGAGGAAGCCAATAGATTAGCCGAACTTCCGCTAAATTGTATTAATACCGAATATCCTAATAAACTTAATCAAACCCTGGAAAATCAAGAAGCTTTAGGAGAACCTTCTGAATTACACCCTGCATTTTACGGTTGTTTTGATTGGCACTCTTCGGTGCATGCGCATTGGTCTATGGTAAGTTTGCTAAAACAATTTCCAAATTTGGAGAAAGCTGAAACTATTAGAGAGAAATTAAAGGAATCTCTTTCTGAAGAAAATATTCAGGGCGAAGTGGCTTATTTTAACAGAGAACAAAGCGATTCTTTTGAGCGTACCTATGGATGGGCTTGGCTACTGAAGCTCGCCGAAGAAATTGAAACCTGGAACGATCCCCTGGCCAAAGAATTAAAACAAAATTTAGATCCGCTTACCAATCTTATTGTGAATAAATACCTGGAGTTTCTTCCAAAACTGAATTACCCAATTAGAGTGGGGGAACACGCTAATACAGCTTTCGGACTTAGTTTTGCTTACGATTATGCCGTAGCTACCGAAAATACTGAATTTAAGCAATTGATCTCAAATAGGGCCAGAGATTTTTATTTGAAGGACGATAATTGCCCAATTACCTGGGAACCGGGCGGATTTGATTTTCTCTCACCTTGTTTGGAGGAAGTTAATATAATGCGCCGTGTTTTACCAAAAAATGCCTTTGAAATGTGGCTTGAAGATTTTCTTCCGCAGTTAAAATCTGAAGATTTTGAAATGGAAGTTGGAGAAGTTTCTGATAGGACCGATGGAAAACTGGTGCATCTTGACGGACTCAACTTTAGCCGTGCCTGGGTTTTCTACGGACTTATAAATCAATATCCCGATAAATTCTCGCATTTACAGGAAATCGCTGATAAGCACGTGGCTTATTCTTTTCCGAACTTGGTAGGGGATTCTTATGAAGGCGGTCATTGGTTAGGATCTTTCGCTATTTACGCCCTTCAGGAATCTAAAGGTATGTAGTGCGAAATTTTTTGAAAAACCTTGGTCCGGGAATCCTTGTTTCGGCTGCTTTTATTGGGCCGGGAACGGTTACGGTTTGTACGCTCGCCGGGGTTGAATTTGGTTATAGCCTGCTTTGGGCTTTAGTGCTTTCTATATTTTCCTGTATAATTTTACAGGAAATGGCAGCCAGGCTTGGCGTGGTTTCTCAAAAGGGTTTAAGTGATGTTATTCGGGAAGAGATTAAAAAACCGATTTTCAGGGTTTTAGCAATTATCCTTATTTTTTCAGCCATAGTTATTGGGAATGCTGCTTACGAAGCAGGGAATATTACCGGCGCTGTTCTTGGAGCCGAAGCTATCTTCGGAATTCAAAATCTGCAAATTGGTACTTTTAAGCTCAACTTATGGAGTATTTTTATTGGCGCAGTCGCGTTTATACTTTTATTTACCGGAAGTTATAAAACCCTCGAAAAGATCTTTATTGGCCTGGTTTTGCTAATGAGTATAAGTTTTGTGCTGACTGCAATTCTTACCAAACCTGATATTTTAGAAGTTTTAAGCGGACTTATCCCCACAAGCAATGCTGCGGGATTGCTTACGGTAATGGCTATTGTAGGTACTACCGTTGTTCCTTACAACTTGTTTTTACACGCTTCTCTTGTTAGTGAAAAATGGAAAGAAGCTTCTTATTTGCCAATTGCCAGGAAAGAACTCATAGTTTCTATAATCCTTGGCGGTACGGTTTCTATGGCGATTCTAATTAGTGCTGCTTCTTCTGGCTTAACTAATGTGAATTCTGCAGCTGATATGGCGGTAAGCCTGGAGCCACTTTTTGGGAAATTTGCCACCTGGTTTATGTCTTTGGGACTTTTGGCTGCCGGGATCACTTCTTCTATTACCGCTCCTTTAGCCGCCGCTTATGTAGTAAAAGGCTGCTTTGGTTGGAAAGGCGGGATGAAGTCAGCGAAATTTAAATCAGTCTGGGCCGTGGTTCTTATTTTGGGTGTTTTCTTCTCTTCCCTGCAAATTAATCCTATTGAGATTATACGCTTTGCCCAAATCGCTAACGGAATCCTCTTGCCGGTAATTGCTATTTTCTTATTTTGGGTAGTCAATAAAGTCTCTGTTTTGGGGAAATACCGCAATTCTAAGCTTCAAAATGTATTGGGAATACTTGTTATTGCGCTTTCCGTATTTTTAGGAATTAAAGCGATTCTAAGCGTTTTACAGAGTTTTTAATACATCTATTTTATATTCCTGCAAGGTTTCTAAAACCTTGTAGGTATAAAGTTCCTGATATTGTATAGAAATTTAATTAGTAGAAAGCTGCATAACTTAAAATAAAAAGATGAAAGAAATCCATATAAACTGCGATTTAGGTGAAGGCGGCGACTTTGATGCAGATCTAATGCCGCATATTTCTGCCTGCAATATTGCTTGCGGTGGTCACGCCGGAAACCTGGAAACCATGCAGCAAACTATTAAACTTGCCGTGGAGCATGGAGTGGAAATTGGGGCGCATCCTTCTTATCCAGACAAGGAGAATTTTGGAAGAAAAACTATGAAGATTTCTGCGGAAGAATTGCAGCGTTCTATTGTTGCGCAAATTTTAAGTTTAAAACAATTGGCCGAAGCAGAAGGGGTAAAACTTACCCACGTAAAACCTCATGGAGCACTTTATAACGAAGCTGCAAAAGACGAAAAAACAGCTCAAATTATCATAGATTCTTTACTGGAATTTGATCAAAAATTAGCGCTTTTTTGTCCGTTAAATTCTGTGATTTCTAAACTTGCAAAAGGGAAAATTCCAATCGTTTTTGAAGCTTTTGCAGACCGAAATTATAACCCAGATTACAGCCTGGTTTCTCGTTCAAAATCCAATGCTTTAATAAGCGAAAAAGAGGCTGTTTTTGAACATCTTTTTTCTATGTTTTCTGAAGGAAAAATTACCTGCGAAAACGGGGCTAAAATTAGTTGCACCGCCACTACTTTTTGCCTGCATAGTGATACGCCAAATTCAGTTGAAATTATGAGCTTTTTACAGCAGAAATTTGCTGAGCATAATATTAAAATCAAGAATGCAAATGAATGATTTTCCTAAAATAACACCGATGGGGGAGCGGGGAATTCTAATAGAATTTGAGCCTGAAATCAGTGAAAAACTTCTCAAAAAACTCCTTTTTTACAAAGATAAACTAGAAGAATTTTATGATGAAGTAAATGTTGAGGTAATCAATACATATAACTCGTTATTAATTAGTTATATGTTTAGCATAGAAAACGTCTATGATGAGGTTTCAGTAATTAAAAAGGTGTTTGGAGAGGCTAAGATAGGAAAAATAAATAACCAGCAAATTTTTCATTTACCGGTTTGCTATGAGAAGGAATTCGGTTGGGATCTGGAATACATTTCCAAAGAAAAAAAACTCTCTAAAGAAGAAATTATCGAGCTGCATACCAAACCATTTTATACCGTATTTTTTACAGGATTTCTACCCGGATTTTTATACCTGGGAGGCCTTGATAAAAAGCTTCAAATTTCGCGTAGAAATCAACCCCGAATGAAAATCGAAAAAGGGGCTGTTGGAATAGGCGAAAACCAGACCGGGATTTACCCGAAATCCAGTCCCGGCGGATGGCAGATTTTAGGCAATTGTCCGGTTCAATTTTTTGATAAAAATAACGATCCTCCCTGTGAGATTTCGGCCGGGGATAAAGTGAAATTTTATTCGGTTTCCAAAGAAGAATTTAAAGAAATTTCTGAGCAAATTTCCGAAGGTACTTTTCAACTAAAAAAAGAAAATTATGAAGGCTGAAGTTGAAATTTTACATCCGGGATTATTTTCTACGATCCAGGATTTTGGTCGTCGCGGATTTCAAAAATATGGAGTTCCTTTGAGTGGAGTGATGGATAGGATTGCTTTAAAAACCGCCAACCTTATTTTGCAAAATCAGGCAGATGCTGCGGTGATGGAAATTACCCAAATGGGACCAAAACTTAAATTTTCGGCAGCCACAAAAATTGCCATTAGCGGAGCAAATCTTTCTCCGAAACTAAACGATTCTGAAATTGACAATAATGAAGTGGTGAAAATTCACGAAGGTGATATTTTATCTTTCGGAAGACCGGATTACGGAATGCGTTCGTATTTAGCAATCCTTGACGGATTTAAAACAGAAAAGGTCCTGGGGAGCCGTAGTTGGTACGAAGATATTACCAGCCACGAAAAGCTCGAAAAAGGAATGAAGCTTCAATATGAAGCTTCTGAGGAGGAAAAATATGAGACTCACGCTGCCATAAAATTTGATGAGGAATATCTGAATTTTGAAGAAATAGAAGTTTTTCCCGGCCCTGAATTTGAAAAATTACCTGAAACTTTAAAAAGTCATTTGAGACAAAGTAAGTTTAGTATTGATAAAAATAATAATAGAATGGCGATCCAGCTAAGTGAGATCTTAGAGAACGAACTTCAGCCAATTATTACTGGCCCGGTGCTTCCCGGGACCGTTCAACTCACTCCCGGAGGAAAATTAATCGTTCTTATGCGGGATTGCCAAACCACGGGTGGATATCCCAGGGTTTTGCAACTAAGCGAGAAAGGAATTAATATGATGGCGCAGAAAAGGGCAGGGTGTAAAATTAGGTTTAAAAGCGCCCCGACCCCCAAAGGGGGAGAAGCATTATCCTAAAAAAGTTTTTTTATATTTTTCTTTATACTTTCGTCATGCTGTCCCGATACTTCGGGATTATTTCAGCATCTAAGTTGTTAGCTAGTTAGTTTAGTACTGAGCTATTTGCAGATTTTAAGTGCTTTTATATATTTAGAATTAGACCCCCAATTACAAATCGGGACAGGCTCTGAAATGAATTCAGTGTATCGCTTGGAACAACATTAAGTTGGAGAAGATCCCGATGTGAAATCGGGATTAGTTCGCTCTAAGATATTCATTACGGCCAAAGGCCTTATGAATATCAAGGCTCACTGAAATAAAAAAGTGCCGCCCTGGTTACGAGAAGCCTGATTACCCTACCAATCAAACTCCTCACCGTTGACGACACTTTTTTGCCCCAAAACACTTTAGCTAACTAAAATGACTATGTCAAA
>NZ_CAXAVR010000149.1:0-5177 GCF_963972535.1 uncultured Salegentibacter sp. | reverse complement strand
AAATTGGAGATACACTGAAGCAGGCCTACCCGGGAACCGATGCCTGGTTTATCACGTCTAATCTTGAAGCTATAAAACACGTTGGCTTAAGACCTTCCCGAAAAATTAAGCTTTACAACGGCGCACTGGAATCTAAACTACTGAAATACCAGATTTACCAGGGATCGAAGAAAGCGAAGTTTCAGGAGTAGGGATGAAGTATAATTTTATTGCATATCCTTATTTCTTCGGAAACTTTTTAGAAACTCACTCGCTGTCATTACCGGAAGTGAAGATTCCTGAAAATCTTTTCCATTTCTGGTAATTATAATTTCAGATTCTGAAGCTATTGCACTAAAATACTGAAGTGAATCTTCAAAATCTTTGAAATTTGAGTTAAGTCCTTTTTCAATTATTTCTTCATCAACTTTAGAAATCTCACATAAAATCTTGAGTTTTCTAAGTTTTTCTTTTGCGATTTTTGGAGACTCAAATTTGGATAGAAAGTAGTTTACGGTGGCAAAAGATATAGGAGAAACTATTAAGACGATATTTCCTTTATCTGCCAACGTTGCAAGTTGCACAGCAGGTTTATAGAATGGTTCTCTTTCTCCCAATAAATCCAGAACGATATTAGTATCTATAAAAATTCTCCTGCTCATTTATATTTATCCAATAAGTGATCAGAATATTCCTTTTTATAGTCTAAATCGGGTGGGAGCTTTTTACCGGTAGAAATACTTTTTACAAATGGAGAAATTTCCAAACCCTCGTTACTTTTTTCATTTGTGAGCGATTGTAAATACGCTTCTACAATTTTTGATAAACTAAGTTGTTGATTAGAAGCATATTTCTTTGCTCTTTCAATTACTTCCTTATTGAGCTTTAATGTGAGTTTTGTATTCATAGCTCTTATTTTACACATGTAAATTTAAGAAATTTATCCGTATGAAATAAAAAAGAAGAATTTCATAAATCGCTATTTCTTATAAAAAGGAATCAAATAACTAATGGTGTAGCCATAACCAACTCCAATATTACTATCGTCGTAGGTTCGGTTAAAGCCTGGAATTGCGAGGTTGTCAAAATTATCTGGGGTGCTCTGAAATAGCCTGCGTTTCAGTTGTACATTCACTGAAAGGAATAAATTATTTAAAACTTCAACTTTAATCCCCGCAATCAATTCAACCCAGTTCGCGGTTAATCCTGAATATTCTATGGTTTCAGAACGAATATCAGGTTCAAAAAAGGGATTGGTGGTATAGATTTGATATTCTTCAACATCTTGCGTAAAGGTTGAAAATCCATAACGAGCGCCAACAAAAATAAGGTTTTCCATACCTGTCCAGTTTTCGTAGGCATTATAATCTACTCCTATTTTCACATAACTTCCGCGAGATGTAATGCTAATATTATCTTCAGCATAACCAATACTTTCATTTCCTAATTCTGCAGCAGCGTAATAATCTTTATAAACCCGGTAATCTCCTAAGATCTCAAACCCGGAATAATCGTCCTGGAAAGCAGTTCTTAAAAGCTTACTAATATCGGCCCCAACCCGAAGCCCAAATTTTTCACGGTTGGCCAAACTATCTTCTATTGCCTTTTCCTGTATCGTTGTTTCCTGACTTAGCAATGGAGCAGCAAAAAACAGAAATAGGATGCTAAAAAAATATGCTGATATGTGATTCTGTATCATCTTCAATATTGGGTTCTTCTATAATATAAGAATCTATCCATTCGCCTTCTTCCCCGCCTTCAATGGTTAATTTAAGGCTATTGTAAATTACTTTATAGGCACACGCACGGTTTACATAAACTTCTTCGGTCCCGTAGGTAAATGTTAAAGTATCTGTATCTGGTGTAAATTCGGGATCTTCGTCGTCTTCTTCTGCATCAAAAAGCGTAAAAGTATAGGTGGTAGTATTTTGATCTGTTCTTAATGGAATTTGAATAGTATCAGGATTTATTCTTTGGTATAAAGTTTTTATAGAATCGCTTACCATAGACCTTACGCTTAAATTGGTAGGGCTTTTATAGCTTTCACGATCATTAACATCATAAAAGCTCAAGATGAGCATAGGTGTAGTTTGGGTGCTTTCAGGACAAATATCGTCGCGCTGGCACCCCATAATTAGCATTAGTAAAACTACACCTGATACAAGAATTTTTAAAAAACTTCTATTCATTTATTTTCTTTCTAAACACACAACATTCTCCACGTGATGAGTTTGGGGAAACATATCTACGGGCTGTACTCTTGTAACTTTATAATATTCGTCTAATAAAGATAGATCCCTTGCCTGCGTGGCAGAGTTGCAACTTACGTAAACAATGCGTTGTGGCAATATACCAATTATTTGAGCAATCACATCTTTGTGCATCCCGTCTCGTGGCGGATCTGTAATTATAACGTCTGGCTGACCGTGATTATTGATAAATTCTTGAGAAAAAACTTTTTTCATATCGCCAACAAAAAACTCTGCATTGTTAATTTGGTTGCGTTCGGCATTTTCTTTTGCATCAATAATCGCTTCCGGAACAACTTCAACCCCAATTACTTTTTTCGCTTTTTTTGCAACAAATTGAGCGATAGTTCCGGTGCCTGTATAAAGATCGTAAACTATTTCGTCTCCTTTTAGATCGGCAAAATCGCGCGTAATTTTATACAATTCATAAGCCTGGGCCGAATTGGTTTGGTAAAAAGACTTTGCGTTTATTTTAAACTGAAGTCCTTCCATTTGCTCAAAAATATGGTCACGGCCTTTATAACAAACAACTTCCTGGTCGTAAATAGTATCGTTCCCTTTTTCATTTATTACATACTGAAGCGAAGTAATCTCTGGAAACATTTCTAATACCGCATCTAATAACAATACCCGCTTTGCTTTGTCTTCGTGAAAAAACTGAATTAGCACCATGATTTCACCGGTAGAGGAGGTGCGTATCATTAAAGTTCGTAATAAACCTTCCTGTTTACGGGCATTAAAAAAGCTTAGATCATGGGAGCTTGCAAATTCTTTTATAAAATTTCTAATGGCATTGCTGGGATCTTCCTGAAGGTGGCACTTTTTAATATCGAGTATTTTATCCCACATTCCCGGAATATGAAATCCAAGAGCATTTTTATCGTCAAAATCTTTACCGCTGTTTATTTCTTCAGGTGTTAACCAGCGGCTATCACTAAATGAAAATTCCATTTTATTTCGGTAAAAATAAATTTCTTTGCTTCCTAAAATAGGGGTAACCTCGGGTAGCTCAACCTTACCAACCCGAATAAGATTATTTAATACCTCGTCCTGTTTATATTCCAGCTGATATTCATAACCCATATTTTGCCATTTGCAGCCTCCGCAAGTTCCAAAATGCTGGCAAACAGGTTCTACGCGTTTCTCTGAAAATTGATGAAAATTAACCGCCGTACCCTGGTAGTAAGATTTTCGTTTTTTAGTAGTTTTTATATCGGCTACATCGCCGGGAACCACGTTATCTATAAATATAACTCTACCATCTGGTGATTTCCCGATTCCTTTTCCTTTTCCGCCGGCACCGGTAACTTCTACGGCTTCAAATACCTTGTTTTTATTCCTTCTTCCCATAGCGCAAAAATAGAATAATTGTGAAGATTTATTCCCTGTGTTCCTAAAAATTCCCACAAACATTTAGTAATTTGCGAAAACTTAAATAATGGATGATTTCTCTCCCCTGTGACCTTATTTTATAGGCACAAAAGAAGGAATTATAGAATTATTGATTTTTAAAAAAAATTGAACATGTCTTTACCAAAAATTACATCTTCAAAAGAAGCTATTGAATTAGAAGACCAATATGGTGCTCATAATTACCATCCTTTACCTGTGGTGCTTAGCCGCGGCGAGGGTGTTCACGTTTGGGATGTAGAAGGAAATAAATATTACGATTTTCTTTCAGCCTATTCTGCAGTAAACCAGGGACACTGCCATCCAAAAATAGTTGATGCGCTTTGTAACCAGGCTGCTACGCTTACGCTTACTTCCAGGGCTTTTCATAACGACGTATTAGGCCCGTATGAAAAGTTTGCAACAGATTATTTTAAATTCGACAAGTTGCTGCCTATGAATACCGGGGCAGAAGCTGTTGAAACCGCGATCAAAATTGCAAGAAAATGGGCTTACGAAAGAAAAGGAGTCAAAGAAACTGAAGCCCAAATAATTGTTTGTGAAAACAATTTCCACGGAAGAACAACCACGATTATTTCTTTTTCTAACGATGAAGGTGCCAGGAAGAATTTTGGCCCATACACACCCGGATTTATAAAAATCCCTTACGATGATATTGATGCGCTGGAAAAAGTGCTAAAAGAGAATGATAATATTGCAGGTTTTCTTGTAGAACCAATTCAGGGAGAAGCGGGAGTTTATTTACCTTCTGAAGGTTACCTGAAAAAAGCCCGAGAACTTTGTAAAGAAAATAACGCTTTATTTATTGCAGATGAAGTGCAAACCGGAATTGCTCGTACCGGGCAATTACTGGCAGTAGACCACGAAGAGGTGAAGCCAGATATGGTAATTCTTGGAAAAGCAATTTCCGGCGGTGTTTATCCCGTATCTGCTGTTTTGGCCAATAATGAGGTGATGGATGTAATTCAGCCCGGACAACACGGTTCTACTTTTGGTGGAAACCCATTAGCCGGCGCTGTAGCAACTGCTGCCCTTGAAGTAATTCGCGATGAAAATTTAGCTGAAAATGCCGAAAAACTTGGGAATCTTTTTAGAAGATTACTCAACGATTTTATACGTGATTCCAATATAGTAGAATTGGTTAGAGGAAAAGGCTTATTAAATGCTATTGTTATAAACGATTCAGAAGATAGTTCTACTGCCTGGGATATTTGTATGGCGCTAAAAGAAAACGGACTTTTAGCCAAGCCAACCCATGGCAATATTATTCGTTTTGCTCCGCCATTAGTAATGAATGAAGAGCAAATTAGAGATTGTGTAAATATCATTACCACTACACTAAAACAATTTGAGAAGTAAATATTCATCAAATAATTAAAAAAGGAAAAGCCAGCTAGAAATAGCTGGCTTTTCTTATTTTCAAAAAGAAAAAGATCTATTGATTTTGTTCAATTTCCCTTAAAATTTCATTTTGCATCTCATAGATCCCATCTACTCCGCCATACATAATAAACATTACAATAGTGCTTATTAAACTAA
>NZ_CAXAVR010000148.1:0-5180 GCF_963972535.1 uncultured Salegentibacter sp. | reverse complement strand
CCTTTTTCTTCGTAATGATTTGCGATCTCAAAATTACTCACAATTACAGCACCTGTATTTTTGGCAATTTCTTCAGCATCTAAAGTATGATCCTGGTGTGCGTGGGTGAGTAAAATATAATCAGCTTTAATGTCTTTGATATTGATTTTATCTTTGGCCAGTTCATTCCCGGTAATGAACGGATCTACCAAAACATTGATATCTGCTATTTTAATTCCGAAGCAACTTTGTCCGTAATACGTGATTTTCATAATATAATTTTTATGTTCGCCCTAATTTAAGGATTCGCTGAAAAAGGTTAGAAACGCCCAAATATATAATTTTGTTAAACTTCTTACCATATCTGGCCTAAACCAAAAAGTACAGCGGTGGCAAAGGTAGAAAGGGCTAAAATTTTAAGTTCAGGATCTAGTAAAGTAGCATTTTCATTTTCTACCACTCTTTTAAGATGCATTATTAAAGGAATAAAAGCCGGCAGATAAAAAAAATCGTTTACACTTTCCAGGGTAAGTACGGTGAATAAAACCAAACAAAGTATGGCTCCCAGAATAAGTGCATAATGATAGTTTTTGGCATTTTTAGCGCCGAGTTTCACTACAAGAGTATTCTTTCCCGCTTTTTCATCAGAAATTCTATCTCTCATATTATTGAGATTTAAAACCCCCATACTTAAAAAACCGATACTGAATGACGGAAGGATCACTAACCAGTTCCATTGATGTGCATATAAAAAATAAGAACCGTAAACGGCAACCAAACCAAAGAAAATAAACACAAAAACATCTCCCAGCCCACGATAACCGTAAGCCGATTTACCAACTGTATATTTTATGGCTGCAGCAATTGCCCCAACTCCCAGTAGGAAAAAAAATAAAGCATAACCTAAATTTTCTTTCCCGAAAGCAGCATAAATAAGTAAAACAGCAAATAATAAGGTAACAATTGCAGTGATTACAATTCCCTGAAACATTTCCTTTTGAGAAATAAGTCCGCTTTGTATGGCCCGTTGCGGGCCTACCCTATCTTCATTATCGGTTCCTTTTACCCCATCTCCATAATCGTTGGCGAAATTTGAAAGCACCTGTAAACCTAAAGTTGTGGCCAGCGCCAAACTAAATATACTAATACTAAATATGCCCTGTTCTACAGCGATTGTAGTTCCAACAATAATTCCCGAGACCGATAATGGCAAAGTCCTTAACCTGGCAGCGCTAATCCACGAATTTATTTTACCCATTTTAGTTTAATATCTTAACCATTAATTCTTTAAGTAAATCGCCGTGAGAAATATTTACCGCGCCCACGCCTTTTCCTTTTACATCACTTTCGTGCAGCAGGCCAATAACCTGGCTCACTTTTTTCATCGGATAATTTTTTGCAGCAGCAACATAATCACCTACAAAATAAGGATGTACTTTTAGCTGTTTGGCCACGTTGGCTTTAGATTTATCGGGCAGACCGTGATATTGCATAATTTGGGAGAAATAAGAAAACAAAAGCGAAATAGTAACAACCATAGGATTGTCTTTCGGGTTTTGCGCGAAGTAATTTACAATGCGGTGTGCCTTTAAGGAGTCTCGCATACCTATGGCTTTTCGCAACTCAAAATTATTAAAATCCTTGCTTATTCCTATATTTTGCTCAATAAGTTCGGGCGTAATTTGAGTCCCTTCCGGAGTTATAAGCTGAAGTTTATTTAATTCATTATCAATTTTACCTAGATCTATTCCTAAAAATTCTACCAGCATTTGTGCTGCCTTGGGTGAAATTGTATAGTTTCTTGCCTTCAGAGTTTTCATAATCCAATCGGCCACCTGGTTTTCATAAAGGCGTTTGCTTTCAAACAAAACCCCATTTTTCTTTAAGATTTTTGAAAGTTTCTTCCGCTTATCAAGACTTTTGTATTTATAGCAAAAAACCAGGGTAGTTGTAGGTTGCGGATTTTCGGCATAAGCAACCAGATTTTCAATTGTGCGGGAAAGGTCCTGGGCTTCTTTTACAATAATCACCTGCCTTTCAGCCATCATTGGGTAGCGCTTGGCATTGCTAATAATTTCGTCTACGCTGGTATCGCGGCCATACATTATAATTTGGTTGAAGCCTTTTTCTTCTTCGGCCAGTAAATTTTGCGCTATAAAATCTGAGATCCTGTCTATATAATAAGGCTCTTCGCCCATTAAAAAGTAAAGCGGCGAAACACTGCCATTTTGAATATTATTTACAATCTCTTTTGCTTCTTCCATTAACCTGAAGGATTTTTTAAATTTAAACCGAAGCTTGCCGCGCTGTGGTTTTGTTTCTTACTTTTGGGCTATGTTAGCGCTAAATTTTCCAAAGTATAATTTTCGGTTCAAAAATAGTGAAAATAAAATAGCCGTTTTTGATGAACTCCGGAAAAAGTTTGTGGTCTTAACCCCCGAAGAATGGGTAAGACAACACGCGGTTAAATTCCTTACTTTAGATAAAAATTACCCGAGAAACCATATAAACGTTGAAAAGCAACTCAAGCTTGGAAAGCTTACTAAACGCTATGATGCGGTAGTTTTTTATCCTGACGGAAAAATAAAAGTGGTGATAGAATGTAAAGCCCCACATATTAAAATAACCCAGGAAGTTTTTGACCAGATCGCCAGGTATAATTTGAGTTTAAAAGCCGATTATTTAATGCTTACCAACGGATTGCAGCATTACTTCTGCAAACTTGATTACAAAGAAGAAAAATATCATTTTCTACCTGAAATTCCCGATTATATTTCTTCTAAAACTTCTGAAAAACAATGAGCACCGCAGTAGTAATCTTAAATTGGAATGGCCGCAGTTTACTGGAGCAGTTTTTGCCTTCGGTAATTCGTTTTTCTGAAGGTGCCAATATTTACGTAGCTGATAATGCTTCTACAGATGATTCGGTAGAATTTGTACAGGAAAATTTTCCGCAGGTCAAAATTATTCAGAATAAGGAAAACGGCGGATTCGCCAAAGGTTACAACGATGCGCTTTCCGGTTTATCCGAAGATATTTTTGTCTTGCTAAATAGTGACGTAGAAGTTACTAAAAACTGGCTAAACCCTATTCTTGAAATCTTTAAAAACGAACCTAAAACGGCTGCAGTCCAACCAAAAATACTTGATTTTAAAAGAAAAAACTACTTTGAATATGCAGGAGCAGCCGGCGGCTATATTGACAAATATGGCTATCCATTTTGCCGTGGGAGGATCTTTGATACTTTAGAAGAAGACCACGGGCAGTATAATGACGATACTCCTATTTTTTGGGCCAGCGGTGCTTGTTTTGCAATTAGAAATACAGTTTATTGGGAGGCCGGTGCGCTCGATGAAGATTTTTTTGCCCACCAGGAAGAAATAGATCTATGTTGGCGAATCCATAATTTGGGCTATCAAATAAAATTTTCTGGAATTTCCAACGTTTACCACGTGGGTGGTGCTACCCTGGATAGTATGAATCCCAGGAAGACGTTTTTCAATTTCAGAAACAGTTTATATATGCTTTTAAAAAATGTGCCCACTCCTAATGTTTACGGCATTTTATTTATGAGAATGATCCTGGATGGGATTGCGGGAATCAAGTTTCTGATAAATGGGAAATTCTCACATTTATATGCTATCCTGCAGGCGCATACCGCTTTTTACCGTAATTTTCAAAAAATGCATAGAAAACGAAGAGGAATTACAAAAAACTCTGAATATTATCAGGTAAAATCTATTATTTGGTCTTATTTTTGTTTAGGCAAAAATGAATTTTCTAAATTAAAATAAAGGTATTCAAACTTATAGTAAAGCTTCTTTTTCCGCTTTACTTTTTTTTGATACTTTTGAATCATCTAACATTAATAACAATTACAAGATTATGAAACGAATTATGCTTTTATCGGCAACCGCCGTTCTTTTGTTTTCCTCTTGCGTATCTAATAAGAAATACGCTGAACTGGAAGAAAAACAAAAACAAACCCAGGATGAACTAAACACTGCAACCATTAAATTAAATGCGTGTTTAGAAGATAAACAAAACCTTAACCAGCAAATCACAAGACTTAACAATACCAACGCGGCATTGCTTAACAACGTAGGTGACCTTGCCACTCTTTCTAAGAAAGAAGCAGAAAACCTTGAACGTTCTCTTGAAAGCATTAAAGAAAAAGACCTTGCTATCCAGAGTATGCGTGATGCTATTAGCAAAAAAGACTCTGTAACTTTAGCGCTTGTAACAAGCTTAAAAGGTGCTTTGGGTAATATGGCCGATGAAGACATTGAAATAAATGTTGAAAAAGGTGTAGTTTACGTTTCTATTTCTGACAAACTTTTATTTGACAGTGGAAGATACAATGTAACCGACCGTGCTAAAGAAGTACTTGGTAAAGTTGCTACTGTAGTTAAAAACAAGCCAGACATCGAGTTTATGGTAGAAGGACATACTGATGATAAAGCTATCAAAACTTCAATGTTTGAAGATAACTGGGATCTTAGTGTAAAAAGAGCTACTTCTGTAGTTAGAATTCTTCAGGATGAGTTTGGTGTAGCACCAGCTAGAATGACTGCCGCTGGTAGAAGTTACTATGTTCCTGTAGCTACTAACGAAACTGCTGAAGGTCGTGCAAAAAACAGAAGAACAAGAATTGTAGTTCTTCCTAAACTTGACCAGTTCTACGGAATGATCGAAGAAGGAATGAAATCTGCTAAATAAGCTTTGATTCTTTTAAATATAGAAAAACCCCGCGATTGCGGGGTTTTTTATTTTCTAATAAGGTGATAATGCTATTTCTTTAAAAAGCGTAATAAGATTTCATTAAACTCCTTTTTGTGCGTCATCACCAGGCCGTGTGGTGCGCCTTTAATTACTTCAAAAGTATTATCCTTAACCAGGTCTTTACTTTTCTTACCGGCAATATCTATTGGCACAATTTCATCATCATCGCCATGGACTATTAGCGTTGGTACATCAAACTGTTTTAGATCTTCTCTAAAATCTGTTAATCCAAAAGAATCTACACAATCCAGTGTGGCTTTAGATGAAGCTTTGCAGGCAATACTCCAATCGTAATGTTTTTGATCTTTACTAGTACGATCTTTATTTTTATCATAATTGTAAAACTTATCGCCAAACCCAGCTAAGAAACCTGCGCGGTCTTTTCTAATCTCCTCTTTAAAACCTTCAAAAACTTCTTT
>NZ_CAXAVR010000147.1:0-5250 GCF_963972535.1 uncultured Salegentibacter sp. | reverse complement strand
TTGTAAGTTGACTACGTCTGAAAACCCTGAATTTGAAAGTTTATACTTTTAGATTTAGGGTTTTTGTTTTTTCTAAACTTATTGTATATACCAAATATCTAAGTTCGTTACCCTGAATTCACTTCAGAGCCTGCCCCGATCTTTCATCGGGGGTCTAAATTCATTTTAGATGCTGTAACGATCCCGAAGCTTCGGGACAGCATGAGGTGTGGCTCGCTCGCGATGATAGTAATGAGATTGCCGCCACGAATACACGAATATTAAATACTTTAAAACCACTCTCTGTACTGCATCACTCTAAAATCTATGGTGTTAAAATTCTTATCCTTGCGCTTTAACTGTTTATAAAGTTCCATACTACCAATAGCTCGATTGGCCGAACCCGATGGAGCGGTTAAAGAAACCGTTTTTATAAGTCGGCCGTTTAGCACAAACTGGTGAATCCTGGGTACCTCGTTAGAAATCACTTTTAACCTCATATCACTTTCAACTTCTTTTAGATGTCGTCTAAAAAAATACTCAGGGCCATTTTTAGAATTTCCACCGGTAAAAAGCAGGGTTTCTATTTTTGGATGTTTTTCTAAAATCCCCACCATATTCCTAAGTTCTACATTTTGCATCCCAAGATCGGAAGCATCTACCTTTTCCCTCCTACTGCTTTCTACCATATCACAGATACCAATTCCTCTTTTTTCAAGGAAATCTTTACGTTGCTCAATAGCTGCTTCCGTAGTTTCAAATTTTAGATCGAGATCAAAAATATTATCTAAAACGATCCATAAAAGTCCGTCACGGCTACCATAGCAAAAGTTTACGTCTCCTTTCTTAAATTCCCCTTTCGTAAATCTTGGAGGCGGTAGTGTGCCTACAATTAGTTTTGTAGCATTTTTCGGAATAAAAGGTTTATAAGGATGTGTGTGGTGAAACATTGCGCTTCGCGGTTTTACGTTGGTTTAGGATTATTTTTTAATCTTCCCAGATAAAAGCTGTGTTTGGTTCTATCTGCCCTTCATTTCTTTTGCTCGTCCAAAATAAACGAAGCAAAGAAAAAGACGCCTTTTTCAAGGAATTTTTTGGCAAAAATGCCAAAAAACCGTAGCCAAAACCTCACGAAAATCCGATAAAAAATCGGACTTTCTGAATCTCGAGGTTTTGACTACCTATTCTGCGAAAAAGAATTTTAATTGAATATTAATTCAACCTATTCTTTCAGCTTAATAACCAAATCATCTGCAAAAACCATGGTGCCTTCTTTATGAATTATTTCATCTATTTCGCCTTCATTATTAGCCGTGATGGTGGTTTCCATTTTCATGGCTTCAATTACAAATAATGGTTCGTTCTTTTTTACTTTTTGACCTTTTTCGACTAAAATTGAAGAAATAGAGCCCTGAATTGGTGCCCCTACTTCTTTATCATTAGACTTATCGATCTTTTGGTGAACAACTTTTTCAACTTTAACCGACTTATCCTGAATTTTAACCGTTCTGGTCTGGCCGTTTACTTTAAAAAACGCATCTACAAGTCCGTCTTCATCTGCAGTTCCTACCGATAGGAATTCGATAAGCAGAGTTTTTCCTTTATCCATTTCTACGGTAATCTCTTCACCGGGTTGCATTCCGTAGAAGAAATTAGGAGTCGGAATATTCATTACTTCTCCAAATTTTCGATAATGATTAAAATATTCTGTAAATACTTTTGGATATAATTTATACGAAAGGAAATCGGTCATTTCCAGTTTCCGGCCCATTCCTTCTTTAAAAATATCGCAGAATTCCTTGAATTCTTTTTCAAAATCTATAGGTTCTAAATGGGCATTAGGCCTATCGGTATAAGGTTTTTGATCTTTCAAAATAATCTTTTGCAACTCAGCAGGAAAACCGCCGTGAGGTTGACCTAAATCACCTTTAAAGAAATTTACCACCGACTGCGGGAAAGAAAGGTTTTCGCCTTTTTCCATCACATCTTCAATACTCAAATTATTGCTCACCAGGTACTGCGCCATATCGCCCACTACCTTACTACTCGGAGTAACTTTAATAATATCGCCAAAGAGCTTATTTACTTTAGAATACATCGCGGTAATCTCGTGAAACCTGGAAGCCAGGCCTAAAGATTCGGCTTGAGGTTTAAGATTAGAATATTGCCCGCCAGGAATTTCGTGTTTGTAAACATCGGCAGTACCAGCTTTAAGTCCGCTTTCAAATGGGAAATAATACTTTCTTACCGCCTCCCAATAATGCGAATACTCATTGAGCTTTTCCATATTGAAATCGGCTTTACGCTCGCCAGATTTCGTCATTTCCACCAGGGAATTAAAATTAGGCTGCGAGGTAAGTCCGGAAAGTCCACCCAGCGCCACATCTACCACATCTACCCCGGCCTCTATGGCATTTAAGTAAGTAGCCGCCTGTATAGACGAAGTATCGTGAGTATGCAAGTGTACCGGAATATTGATCTCAGATTTTAATGCGGAAACCAGTTCGCCGGCAGCGTATGGTTTTAGCAGCCCGGCCATATCTTTTATCGCCAAAATATGAGCCCCCGCATTTTCAATATCTTTCGCTAGCTGAAGGTAATATTCCAAATTATATTTACCCTTTGTGTCAAGTATATCGCCGGTGTAACAAATTGAAGCTTCAGCAAGACCTGAAGTGTTTTTCCGTACATATTCTATACAGGGCGCGATAGATTTCATCCAGTTCAGAGAATCGAAAATTCTAAAAATATCCACCCCGTTTTCCCAGGCTTCAGCTACAAATTTTTCGATCAAATTATCGGGATAAGCAGTATACCCAACCCCGTTAGAACCTCTCATTAGCATTTGTAGCAAGATATTTGGCATTGCTTTCCGAAGTAATTGCAAGCGTTCCCACGGATTTTCTCTTAAAAACCTTAAACAAACGTCAAACGTGGCGCCTCCCCATACTTCCATACTGAATGTTTCGGGATGATTTTTAGCAAAACCTTCAGCTACTTTCAGCATATCTGTACTTCGCATCCTGGTGGCGAGCAAACTTTGGTGTGCATCTCTAAAAGTAGTATCGGTAAAATGAATCTTCTTTTCATTCTTTAACCATTCGGCAAACTTTTCGGGGCCCAGTTCGGTAAGCAGATCTTTGGTTCCTTTTGGGTATGCAGCAGGGTGATCAAAAGCAGGAACATCGGCTTTTATTAGTTTTGGTGTTTCTATTATTTCCTTTACATCGGGATTTTCGTTTACCACTACATCACCCAGAAATTCAACCATTCTCGTGGCGCGATTTCGGGTTTCTTTCAGCTTAAATAGATCGGGATTATTGGCAATAAAATTCACCGTTACGCTTCCCTCTCTAAATTTCTCATGCTGAAGAATATTATCTAAAAACGGAATATTAGTTTTTACGCCCCTAATTCTAAATTCAGCTAAAGCCCGACGCATTTTACGGCAGGCACCGTCTAAAGTTCTACCGCTGGCAGAAACTTTTACCAACATAGAATCAAAGAAAGGCGAAATAGTCACACCCTGGTACAAACTCCCGGCATCCAGCCTAATTCCGAATCCGGAGGCACTTCTATACGTGGTAATGGTTCCATAATCGGGTTGAAAATCGTTGGCGGGATCTTCGGTAGTAATTCTACATTGTAGGGCAAATCCGTTTGTGCTAAGCGATTCCTGATCTTTAATTTTTATCTGCTCGTCGCTTAGTTTATATCCACCGGCAATAAACAACTGTGCTTTAACCAGATCTATTCCCGTTACAACTTCGGTAACAGTGTGCTCTACCTGGATTCGTGGATTTACCTCGATAAAGTAAATACTGCCATCGTGATCTACCAGAAATTCGACTGTACCAATATTATTATAATTCACCGCTTTACAAATATTCACGGCATACTCATACAGTTTCTCCTTGGTGGTTTGGTCAAGGTTATAGGAAGGCGCAAATTCGATTACCTTTTGGTAACGGCGTTGCACAGAGCAATCTCGCTCGAAAAGATGCACCATATTCCCGTGGTTGTCTCCCACGATCTGGATTTCAATATGCTTCGGATTTTCAATGAATTTTTCGATAAAAACGGTATCATCTCCAAAGGCATTCAGCGCTTCGCGTTTAGATTCTGAAAAAGCTTTTCTCAATTCAGCTTCTTCCCTAAGCACTCGCATTCCACGGCCTCCGCCACCACTGGCGGCTTTCAGCATAATGGGATAGCCTATTCGGTTGGCTTCTTCTACGGCAATATCCAGGCTTTCCAGGTCTTTTTCGTTGCTCTGAATCACCGGAACATTGTTCTTTACCGCTACTGTTTTCGCGGTAACTTTATCTCCCAGGCTTTTTAATACTGAAACCTCGGGACCAATAAAAATAATGTTGTTGTCTTTACAGGCTTGTGCAAAATCGGCGTTTTCAGAAAGAAATCCGTAACCGGGATGAATAGCATCAGCCCCCACCTCTTTGGCTGTATTAATAATGGCATCTATATCCAGGTAAGGTTTTAAGGGCTCTTTATCGGGGCCTATTTGGTAAGATTCATCGGCCTTATAGCGGTGAAGAGAGTAGCGATCTTCAAAGGTAAAAATACCTACAGTTCTTATTCCTATTTCGGTGCAGGCTCTAAAAATTCGAATCGCGATTTCTCCACGATTGGCTACTAATACTTTTTGAATCTTCATGTTTTTGGCTGAGTTAATTAGCAATAGTTAGTTGTTGCCGTAAACTATTAAAACATTCAGAAGTATGGGATATTTATTATGCTAAATTTTATATAAAAGTTTTGTCGATTCTCGGTTGTGGGTTCTCGTTTTTCGGTTGTGAGTTGTCGGTTTTGGATTTTAAAAAAATATCCTGATTTCTGCCTCTTGATTCTTTTCTCTCTTACCTTTTAACTATTCACTTTTAACTCTTAATTAAAAAGATCGCCGCGCTCATTTTTCGTTTGCGATGACGTTTAATATTAAAATTTAGGAAAACCTTACAGGATTAGTAACCCTGTGAGGTTTAAGTTTTTAAAAAATATAATTCAGTTGAATGCCTCCAAAATAGTTTCTGGGATTCCCGGGATAATAATAACGTGGATCGGCACCTCCAAAGCCAACGGCATTGGTTAATACACTCGCGGCATAATGCTCATCCAGAGCGTTGTTTACACCACCATATAAATTTAAATTTAGTTCCTGAAAAATATTGAAAGTATAACCAGCTTTGAAGTTTACCAAACTGTATTCATCTGTGTAACCTGAATTGGCGTCATCCAGAGGAATTTCTCCTA
>NZ_CAXAVR010000146.1:0-5306 GCF_963972535.1 uncultured Salegentibacter sp. | reverse complement strand
ATTCGTTTTTTGATTAATGAATGATTAAAAAATTGATTGATGAATGAAATATTCTGCGTGTTAAACGCGGTGTTAAGCAACTGTTCATAATAGCTGCGTTTGGTTGTGGTTTTCACCACGTTTGCATCGGCGATGAACTCGTGCAAAGTGGCAATCCTGCTTTGGTAGATATACACCAGCGGATTAAACCAAAATATAATCCTTAAAGCTTCAAAAAATACTAAATCCAGGCTGTGTTTTTGCTTTACGTGAACTAGCTCGTGAGATAAAATTTGCTGCTTTTCTGCTTCAGATAATTTATCGCCTAAAAAGATGGTTTTGAAAAAAGTACAGGCAATGTTTGAGTTTGGAACTTCAATAATTCGCAACTCTTTATCTTCTGAAATTCTTCTAAAACGGAATAGATGATTTAAGTTTTGATATTTTTTCAGCAATAAAACTAAGCTAAGTACCACACCCGCAACATAGGTTATCAGCCACCAGTTTATTTGTAATCCCTGCTTCTGCACTACATTTACAGCAGGTAATTGCTGAATATTCTCAGGTTGACCACCAATATAAACTTCGGGAAGCAAAACCTGTGAAAGTGCAGAAATAGAGTCTGCCGGAACAAGCGCCGATAAACTTTCAAATTTCAATAATGGCAGTAAAAGTGAAACAAGCGGTGTTACTAATAAATACAGCCTGTTTATCGTAAAAAATGTCTCTTTTTTTAGCAGCAGTTCATACATCAGCAAAAAACCGAGTTGAAACATAACTACCTGAAGTATATAATCTAACATTACTTTTCTTTTTTATTGATTTCTTTTAAAATGGCTTCCAGGTCTTTAGTGTCCATATCGTTTTTCTTCATAAAAAAAGAAACCATACTTTTAAAGGAGCCGTTAAAATAATTGTTCATCAATTTATTGATGCTTTGATTGCTATAAGTTTCACGAGCCAAAAGCGGAAAATACAAATAGCCCTTCCCTTTCTTTTCGTGATCTACAAAACCCTTATCTTCCAGGATTCTTACAATGGTAGAAACCGTGTTGTAAGCCGGTTTAGGCTCTGGCATTTCTTCTATTATTGAAGCGACATTGGCTTTCTCCAGTTTCCAGAGAATTTGCATTATCTCTTCTTCGGCTTTGGTTAGTTGTTTCATAATTAATTTTTGTCATTTCCGCCCCGATAAAAAATCGGGATAAACTCCGGCGGAAATCTCTTGTTATATTCATTTGTCATTCCCACGCAGGCGGGAATCTATATTCAAACCTTTAATTCTTATTACTCGTCAAGCTGAATTTATTTCAGACTTTATCCCGAATTAACTTCGGGATTCCAGGATGAATTGAAACTATATCTCCGAATTTATTCGGAGCAGGCTCTGAAACAAGTTCAGGATGACGTAAGATTCAAATTCAACACTGCTAATATAAACTAACATTTTAGTTTAACCTAATAATTTAGTTAAAAACTTCTTTGGAATTAAATTATATTTGATAATCAAAACATTTAAAAGTCTATGGATCTAATATTTTTTGGAGTTGGAGCGGTTTTAATGATCCTTGGAATTCTGGGAAGTTTTTTACCGGTTTTGCCAGGTGTACCGCTTAGTTGGATAGGATTACTTCTACTCTATTTAGCACCGTCAGTGCCAATAAATTACTGGGTTTTGGGAATCGCTTTGATTCTCGCTGCTATAATTTATGTTTTACAACTAGTAATTCCCGCAATGGGGACAAAAAAGTATGGGGGCAGTAAAGCTGGAATGTGGGGCGCTACTATTGGATTGGTAATCGGAATTTTTGTTCCAATTCCGCTCGGAATAATAATAGGAGCTTTTGCCGGAGCTTTTATTGGGGAGATTATTAATAAATCTGATTCTAAATCGGCTTTACGAGCCGCTTACGGATCTTTTATTGGTCTTCTTGCTTCTACATTTATGGAGTTGGTAGTAGCGGTAGGGTTTTTAATTTTCTTTAGCTATAAAGCCTGGGAATTTAGGGAATTGATATTTTAAAAAAGAGACTGTTTAAAAATGGTTTAACTAAAGTCTGGTAAATTTGGGCTAAACGAAATGAGATGTAAAACCTGTTATTTTTAAACAGCCTCTGCAAGCATCTTAATGTGCTACAAAAACAGCCTTTCTTTTCTTGAGCTGCTGGTCAAGTTCGAAGATGGTTTTTTTGATGGCTAATTCAAAACTTTCTTCTGTAGAGGAAGCAAAAATCCTGGGGCCAGGAGCACTAAGCTCGATCTCACAAATTTTTGATCTTCCCGTTGGGTCATTTTCTTCTTTAAAATAAACTTCGGCTCTAATAAGCCATTCATATTTTTCTGATAATTTATCTAAGTGTTCTGATACAAATTGAGTTAAATTCTGACTTCCTTTTGTTTTTATAAATTGAATATTGATGAACATAGTAGTAGGTTTTAATTGTTAGTTCAAAATTAGGTTTAAGGTTTCTTATTAAATATGATGAATGTCACTTTGGATTCAATTAGACCAAATCTTAATGATCATTTTATGAGTATTCAGGCCGCTTGTCTGTATCTTTTATATACTCTGTAATTTTAAAAAGTTCTAACCTGTTTAACCTGAAGGCTTTTACGAAACTTGCGATTTCATCTTCCAAATGTTCGTGTTCCATTCTAAAAACCCTGGAATCTTCCATTTTCTCAAGAATCATTTTTCCTATTTGCTGCCTATGCTTATCAGTTTTCTCCAATAGATCCTGGCAACGCTCTTTTAATTTTAGAAGTTCATTCTTCATTTTTGAGGCCACCTTATAATTTTCATCTTTATCTATCCATATAAAATAGCTATCTAAAAGTTTATGCATAAAAGTGAGATCGTCCCTGAAGAAATGTAAATCTGAATTCCAGTATTTAGTGAGCGTATAGAGCTGCTCCATATTGGCTTCGGCAATAAAATCACCTTTTGGCCTTTTCCTTATACTTTCCATAATTAATAGTTTTATTATACATTGAAATTAATATAATACGATCTAAAAAAGTATGATTTTCGTCAGTCACAGGTAAGTTTAATTCGCCAATTTCAGGAACTTTAAAATTTGGGATAACACCAAAGAAGCAAATCCAAAAACCACGATAATTATAAAGTGATTCGCTGAGAGTGGTACTAGTGATAGAGCTTCTGCCATTAAAGGAATATGATAAACCAGAACCATAGTTAAAACCGAAAAAATCAATGCTCCCCACACCCACGGGTTGGTGGTAACTTCATTTTTCAGGAAAGATATTTTTCGTCCGGGTAGATTAAAGACATTCAGTAACTGCCCTAAAATAAGGGTATAAAAAGCAATATTATTTACCATAATAGCACTTAGACCCATTTTAAAATGTGTGTAGGCCACAACGCCAATTACCGCCGCTGTAATACTTAAACCAAATAAAACTGTGGCGGTCCAGAGTTTTTTGGTGAGTATTGGCTCCTGCGGATCCCTGGGTGGATCTTTCATAATGTTTGGATCTCCTTTACCCACACCCAGCGCTAATGCCGGGAAAACATCGGTTACCAGATTTAGAAAAAGTATTTGAAGGGGAAGTAAGGGCATTGGCAAATTACTAAACGATGCCAGGGCTACCGAGATTATTTCTGCCAGGTTACAGGAAAGTAAAAAAATCACAAATTGCCTGATGTTTTCAAAAATGGTACGTCCCTGCCGTATGGCAAGCTCGGTAGAGGTAAATTTATCATCCATCAAGATCACATCGGCAACTTCCTTGGCAGCTTCAGTCCCCCTAATTCCCATGGCAATGCCGATATCTGCTTTTTTAAGGGCCGGGGCATCGTTTACCCCATCTCCCAGCATTCCCACAATCGCTTTATTTTTTTGATAAAATTCTACTAAATCCAGCTTCTGGCCGGGAACCATTCTTGCAAAAATTCCCGCCTGCATCAGGGTCTTTTGCTTATCTTCAGGTAAACTGCCTATTTCTTCAAGATCGGCACCATGTACAACCATTTCTTCAGGGGCGTCTTCAGCTATTAATCCAATTTCCTCACCTATTTTTCTAGCAGTATCAGGATGGTCGCCGGTTACCATTACCACCCGTATTCCCGCGTTTCTATAAGTTTCAATTGCTTGTTTAATATCCTTTCGCGGCGGATCTAAAAATCCTAAAATTCCCACGAAAGTGAGATTATTCATTAAATCTTCATAAGCTGGCTTTGCATCAGTTTGTTTAAATGCAAAAGCCAGGACGCGCATTCCTTCGGCTGCGATTAATTTTGACTGTTTTTGCCATTCCTCTTTATCCAGAAATTGCTTTGGCCCATCTTTGGTTAAAATGAAATCACAGGAATCAAGCAAAGCCTCCAAAGCTCCTTTCACACATATTAAATATTTGTTTTCAAAATTATGTAATGTGGCCATTTTTTTGATTTCAGCATCAAAAGGAACCTCCTGTATTTTCGGATATTTTTGCTGAAGTTCTTTATAATCAAATCCCATCTCGGCAGCGAATTCAACTAACGCGATCTCCACGGCATCTCCAGTGAATTTGTCATCTTTTAATTTTGAATTATTACAGAGGCTACCAATTTGTATCAGTTTTTCAAAAGCAGGATCTGTTTTGAAATTTGCTGCTTCGGTTGCCGGAAAATCTAAAGTGCCCAACATTAAATGGTGAACGCTCATTTTATTTTCGGTAAGTGTGCCAGTTTTATCGGTGCAAATTATCCCGGTTTCACCTAAAGTTTGAACCGCCTCCAATTTTTTAATCACTACATTCTTTTTAGAAAGTCGAAGCATCCCCCTTGCAAGAGCTATGGTGGCCACAATGGGTAAACCTTCAGGAATTGCTGCTACCGCTAAGGCAATTCCGGTTTTTATCATCAGCATTAAATCTTTGCCCTGAAAGTAACCGGTTATTACAATTAGCATCGCTAGAATTAAAGTGAGCCATATAAGCCATCTGCTTAGTTTTTTCAACTTTTTTTCTAAAGGCGTACTTTGCTTTTTAGCACTACTGGTGAGTTCGCTAATACGGCCAATTTCGGTATTAATGCCTGTTGCTATTACAATGGCCTTTGCTTTTCCCCTAACCGCAATCGTACCTTTATACAACATATTTTTACGATTGGTCAGAGGAACTTTTTCGGGAAGTGCTTCAATATTTTTTTCTATCTGATTACTTTCCCCGGTGAGAATAGCTTCTTTTACCGCAAAACTTTCGGTTTTCAGCATTCGGCAATCGGCAGGAATAACATCGCCACTCTCCATAATTACAATATCACCGGGAACCAATCCTGCCGCCTTAATTTGCTCTTCCTTACCACTACGCAAAACATTGGCCTG
>NZ_CAXAVR010000145.1:0-5424 GCF_963972535.1 uncultured Salegentibacter sp. | reverse complement strand
TATTCCTTTATAATTCCTGTATATAACCGCCCCGGGGAGGTGAGGGAGTTGTTAGAGAGTATGCTCAAACTTCAGTTTGGTCGGGATTTTGAAATTGTGCTGGTAGAAGATGGTTCCAGTATTTCTTCCGGAGGTATTGCAACTGAGTTCCAGCAGCAACTCAACGTTAGTTACCACTACAAAAAGAATACAGGCCCCGGAGATTCCCGGAATTTTGGGATGCGAAAAGCCAAAGGCAACTACTTTCTTATTCTGGATTCAGATGTTTTATTACCTGAAAATTATCTGCAGGAAGTAGATAAATTCCTTCAGCAGGATTATTGCGATTGTTTTGGCGGGCCAGATGCTTCGCATCCTTCTTTCAGTAGGATTCAGAAAGCCATAGATTATTCCATGACCTCTTTTCTTACCACCGGTGGAATTCGTGGTAAAAAGTCGGCGGTAAACGATTTTCAGCCCCGAAGTTTTAATATGGGGATTTCAAAAAAAGCCTTTGAAGCTTCCGGCGGATTCGGGAAAATTCATCCGGGCGAAGATCCCGATCTTTCGCTTAGGCTTAAAAAAATGGGATATAAATTATGTTTAATTCCAGATGCGGTGGTGTTTCATAAACGCCGCATAGACTGGTCTAAATTCTATACCCAGGTTCAAAAATTCGGGATGGTACGGCCAATTCTCAATAAATGGCATCCAGGTTCGGGGAAAATCACCTATTGGTTTCCCGCGGTTTTTAGTTTAGGCTTTTTATTGGCTATTTTGCTTTTAAAACTGGGAATTTGGTGGTTATTTCTTTTATATGTACTATATTTTGTGATTATTGCTATAGATGCCGCTATTAAAAATAAAAGTTTAGGAATTGGTTTCCTGGCGGTTTATGCCACTTTGGTACAATTTTTTGGATATGGTTATGGCTTTATGAAATCACTTTGGCATATTCATATTTTAAAACAGGACCCGGAACACGAATTCCCGAATTTATTCTTTAAAAATGTTTAAAAACATAAGATTTAAAAGAATTTCTATAAAAAAATCCAGCTTAAAAAGCTTTGGGTTTTTCTTGCTGTTTTCTTCACTTATTTGGTTTTTTGTTCAAATTTCTAAAGAATATACACAAGTAATAGACATTCCGGTTTCTTATGAAAATGTGCCTTTAGATAAAACCCTATCTAAAGAACGGCCAGATAATTTACAATTAAGAATTCAGGATAAAGGTTTTGCCATTTGGTACTACCAAATTTTTAAACCCAGGGTAGAATTAGACCTTGGCAAAGCCACAGAAGAAGATGGCGAGCTGGTTTATAATTTTGAAGCCAACCGCGAAGTTTTGGAAGAGCAGGTAAATATTAATTTTGAAAAAGCCCGTTTTATCCAGGAAAGCCTTTCAGTAGAATTTCAACCTAAAAAGAATAAATGGGTAAATGTTACGCCACGTATAGATCTTAGTTACGCGGTAGGTTATTCGGCAGGGGAGCCGGTAAGCCTGCAACCCGATTCGGTACAGGTAAGCGGCCCCGAAAATATTATTGATACCCTTCAAAATTTAAATACGGTTTATTTAAAGATCAACAACATTAATACTAATGTTTCCGGCAGGGTTAAAATTGATACTACCAACCTGGGAATGTTGAGTTTTTATAATACCGAGGTTACCTATAGCCAGGAAGTAGAGAAGTTTACCGAAGGCAGTGTAAAAGTGCCGGTAGAAATTCTAAATAAGCCCGAAGATACCAATATTGCTATTTTTCCGAAAGAAGTTTTGGTGTATTATCAGGTGAATTTAAAGCAATACGAAATGGTGAAAGCCGAAAACTTTAGGGTGGTTTGCGATTTTAATGATATAGATGATGGCGACGATTTTATTATCGCCAGGATTACAGAAGCGCCTTTAATGGTGAGAAATCTTCGGCTTAACGAGCGTAAAATTCAATTTGTTATAAAACGATGATGGTAGTGGGACTCACCGGCGGTATTGGCAGCGGGAAAACTACCGTGGCCGGCTTTTTTAAAGAAAAAGGCGTCCCGGTTTATATTGCCGATGATGCCGGGAAACGCCTCCTGGAAACTTCAGCAGAGATAAGGGAAAAAGTTACCGCGCTTATTGGTAAAGAAGCTTATTCTGGCCAAACGCCCAATCGTAAACATATCGCTTCCGTAGTATTTAATGAATCTGATAAACTGGAGGCACTTAACGCAATAATTCACCCAGCCGTAGCCAAAGATTTTGAAAGCTGGAAAAACGAGCAGAATTCGGTTTATGTAATTTATGAAGCAGCAATTTTGTTTGAAGCCGGCGGTTATAAAAAATGCGATATAAATATTTTAGTTACTGCTGATAAAGCAGAAAAAATAAAAAGATTACAACAACGCGATAATAGTTCACTGGAAGAAATTGAAGCCAGGATGGCCAAACAATGGAGTGACGACCAAAAGAAAAAATTGGCCGATTTAGAAATAGAGAATCACGATTTATCCCTTACCAAATCGCGGGTTGACGAATTACATCAGATTATCTTAAAACGAGGTAAAAATTAGCAGAAGTTTTGTTAACATTTGGTTAAACGCTTGAAGCACTAAATGTTAAAATCTTACTTTTGGCAGCATGAATAAAAAGCTTTTTTTACTTCTCGTTATCTTAATGAGCCTTTCCCTTATCGGTATTATTTTTGTGCAGGGATACTGGATTAAGAGTACCGTAGACGACAAAGAAGCGCAGTTTACCTACGATGTGAAACAGGTACTCTTAAGAGTGGTTAATGAAATTGAAAACCAGGAAATTGAAGATTACTGGATGAAATTTAAAGATGCCGACAGCACAAATAGTCGGTTGCAGGCCGCCACGATTACCGAATATTCTTACGTAAACGAAAACAAATTAAGAAACCAAACCCTCTTTCATTCAGATGCTATTCTGGAAGAAGATTATAAGGTTTCTTCAGGCTTTATAGAATCGGCCCGCGATAGTATTCCCTTTACCAAGCTCATCAATAAAAAGGTGACCAGTATTGTGAATAACCGTAATAATATAGACGGTAGCGGTCTAAGCTCTCAACAGCAAATTGAGCGTATTATTCGTATGGACGAGTATGAGAAGAATTTGCTTAAAGAATATATTGCCGAGCATACCAGCAGGCTTCCGCTGCACCAAAGAGTGAACGAAGCTACTATAGAAAGGCTTTTAGCCCAGGAATTGAGCAACCGCGACATCAATTCAGAATTTGAATATGGTGTTTACAGCAATAGTATTTCTACCAATCTGCACAGCGATAATTTTTCGCTAAGCCATCCCGCCACCTATGGGGTTCCGCTTTTTGCAGACGATATGGGAAATAGCAATTACCAGTTGCTGGTTAATTTTACCGAAAAGAAAAAAGTAGTGCTTTCATCTATAACATTAATGGCTGCACTTTCTATAATTTTTACCCTTATTATCGTGATCGCTTATTCCAGCGCATTGTCACAATTGATAAAGCAACGGCAAATTTCACAGATAAAAACCGATTTTATAAATAATATGACGCACGAATTTAAAACGCCTATTGCCACCATAAACCTGGCTTTAGACGCTATTAAAAACCCTAAGATTAGCAGCGACGAAGAAAAGAAAAAGCGCTATCTTAAAATGATTCGTGATGAAAATAGAAGAATGCATGCCCAGGTAGAAAACGTTTTACGAATTTCTAAACTGGATAAAAATGAACTGGACCTTAAAAAAGAAAGGCTTCAACTTAATGAGATTGTAGAAGATGCCATTACCCACATAGAATTAATTGTAGAAGATCGTGGCGGTTATATACAAACGCATTTTGGAGCGCTGCGCTCTTCAATTTTGGCTAATCAGGATCACTTTACCAATGTGATAGTAAACATACTGGACAATGCCGTAAAATACTCTCCAGAGACGCCTAAGATTGATATTTATACTGAAAATGTAAAGAACTACATCATCCTTAAAATTCGCGACCAGGGAGCGGGAATGTCTAAGTTGGTGCAAAAGAAAATATTTGAAAAGTTTTATCGCGAACATACTGGAGATATTCATAACGTGAAAGGTCACGGTTTAGGTTTAGCCTATGCCAAAAGAATTATAGAAGATCACCACGGGCAGGTATCGGTAGAAAGCGAAAAAGGAAAAGGAAGCACATTTATAATTAAATTACCTCTAATATCTTAAATATATGGAAACTGAAGACAAGAAAATTTTGTTAGTAGAAGACGATCCAAACTTTGGAACCGTCTTAAAAGATTATTTGGCAATGAACGATTACGAAGTAACGCACGCCAAAAACGGAATGGAAGGTTTTGAAAAGTTTAAAAAAGACGATTTTGATCTTTGTATTCTTGATGTCATGATGCCTTACAAAGACGGCTTTACGCTGGCTAAAGAGATAAGGGAAAAGAACGAAGAAATCCCAATTATCTTCCTTACCGCCAAAGCGATGAAAGAAGACGTGCTTAAAGGTTATAAAGTAGGAGCAGACGATTACCTAAACAAACCTTTTGACAGCGAAGTATTGCTTATGAAGATTAAAGCCATTATGCAGCGTAAAGCTACAGATAGCGTGGCAGACTCTAAGCAATTTGAGTTCGAGATTGGTGGTTTTCACCTTAACTCTAAACTAAGGTTTTTAACCTATAAAGACGAAGAAGCTCAAAAACTTTCTCCAAAAGAGAACGAGTTATTGCGTTTACTTGCGCTGCATGAGAACGATTTGATGCCAAGAGAACTGGCACTTACCAAAATTTGGAGAGACGATAATTATTTTACCTCCAGAAGTATGGATGTATATATCGCCAAACTGCGTAAATACCTTAAGAAAGACGAGAATGTAGAGATTTTAAACATTCACGGCGAAGGATTTAGATTGGTGGTAAAAAACAACGAAAATGCCGAAGCATAACGCGAGGTAATTTTCAGTTTCCGGGAATAATGAGAGTGGCTTAAATGTATATTTAGTCCATTTACCGTCATGCTTAACTTGTTTCAATGGCTCGTCATGCTGAATTTATTTCAGCATCTAAGTTGATGGGAGTTCTAACACGTTAGATCCTGAAACTAGTTCAGGATGACGTGATCACTGAAACTACTCCGAATTATCGGGGCAGCCTAACGTGTAAAAGCGGCTTTAGCAAAAAGCCACTCTCATTGTTTTCTTACCCGGAAAAATTTAACAACACTTCCCCGGTCGCTACCTGGCCAGGCATTTTTATGCCCCGGTTTTAATTACGGAAAACCGTATAATTAACGTAATTTTTAAATCTTTCCCGCCACAAGTTTTATCTTTACTGCCGGAAGCGCTAAAATCCGGCTATGAAGCAAAGTTACTTTACATCACCCGGTTTTACTTTTCGGCTACAGCCGTTTGGTACACCTACTGCGCTTTTTTTACTCTTTTTTTTACTGAATTTTTCTTTTGGGTTTGGGCA
>NZ_CAXAVR010000144.1:0-5589 GCF_963972535.1 uncultured Salegentibacter sp. | reverse complement strand
GTTCAGTAAACAAAAAGCCCATTAGGTTTTCAATATTTCCCGAAGCTGTAATATCGGTTTGCCCGGTGGTAAGTTTTAATTCTGGTACACGAACATTACCCTGATTAAAATTCAATCTCGCATTAGCGATTTTTACCTCGTTAGGAATTTCTGGCGATTTATAACTGAAATTTCTAATGCTGGCCGTACCGCTACTTTTTACATTTTGATATTGTTCGTTTTCTATGGAATTCATATCAAATTGTGTAGTGACATCGGCGGTGAGAATTCCGTTGAGGTCTTGCTCCAGTTCTAACGGATAAGCCTGTTCGAGGTTCGCTAGATTCAGGGTGCCGTTAAGCGCCATATCTACCAGCATATTTCCCATCAGGTTTTTTACACTTCCGTTGGTAGCAAATCTGTCCTGGTCTATTCTAAAAGTCACATTATCGAAAGTAAGATAGGTGTCCTCTAGAATTCCGGTTTCGTTTAAAATATGAAGATCAATATTAATATCCTCTATACTTTTAGGAAGATCGGGATATTTAAAAGAGGCGTTATTTGAACTTACTTTAATATCCATTTTAGGAATGTAAGTCTCGTCTACAATTCCCTGTATTTTCCCATTAACAACGAAATCTCCATTGGTTTCGACGTTTTCAATATTTTTTGCATAGGTCGCAGGAATTACCGCTAGAAAATTTTTAAAGTCTGAAGAAGGTGTTTGGAAACTTAGATCTATCTCGTTATTATCTTCATTCACCTGCACAAATCCTTCGAAAGTAAGCGGTAACTGATTAATCATTGCTTCGTTCTCAAGGAAGGTATAGCGCATATTCTCTAAATCCATTTGGATTACCGCATCAAGAGAAATCTTATTTCGGTTTAAATAATTGGTGCCATCGTAATCTAGAGAAACCAGGGCGTTGGATTTGGTGTTCAATTCGCTTTCAGCTAAAGAAAAATCTCCTGTTCCCTGGTGATTTAATTCTTCTACATCCAGTAAAAGTTTTTGGCCTTCATCTAAATACTTTACCCGGGAATTATTGATCTCGTAATGTTTAAGATCGAAACTAAATCCTGTTGAAGCCGAATCTGTAGCTGCTGAGGTGGTATCTTCAACCGCAATATCGTAGTTGGCATTTCCCAGTGAATCAACTTTAATATTTAGAAAGGTATTATTGATCTTAATATCGTCCAACACTTTAGGTTCGTCGGCACCTTTGAATAATTCTTTAATAGACATTTCCAACTGTAGTTCTTCTCCAAGGGCAAGCGTATCGCCTTTAAAAGGTTCATTATTGATCACGCTGAAATTCTCAATTACCACCGTAGCTTGTGGAAAACTCCTGAAAAAACTAAGACTGATGTCGCTAAATTCCACTTGCGCATCCACACTCTCATTAGCGGTTTTTCGAACATAATCTTTTATTTGTGATTCAAACAAAAATGGAGCGGCAACCAGTATTACTACAATTACCAGCAATACAATACCAATTATTTTAAATGCTTTTTTCATCTCTTAAAAATTTTTATCCCAATCCTGGAATTAGAAACAGGCTTATAAACATATCCTGTGTGTCAACCATTTTTTGGACCAGCAGCATGCTGGTTTCATTTCTATATTATTTAATTCAAATCAATTAAGCTGGTTTATTTAAATTAATCATATTTTAATTCTTCTCCCTGCTTCAGTTTAAATCGCTTTCTAAAAGCAAAAACCGAAGCGTAGAGCAGGGGCGTATCCAGCGCGGCAACAATTACTTTAAACAAAAATCCGCTAAGTAAAAGTGCGCCAAATAAGTCCCATTCAATTTTATTAAAACTACAGAGCAAAAACAAGACCGAAAACGTATCTACAAACTGTGACAGAAAGGTAGAAAAGTTATTCCGGAGCCATAAATGTTTTCCTTTGGTCAATCTTTTCCAAAAATGGAATAACTGAATATCTATATATTGCGCTAAAAGATAGGCAACCATAGAGGCGAAAACGGCAATAGTGGTGGCACCAAAAACCTTGGTAAATAATTCGTTACCAATTGGCGACCATTCGGTAGCCGGTACTGCATCTGCGGTGTAGATTATCAACAAAGAAAAGAACGAAGCAAAAATTCCCGTGGTCACAACCTGGTTGGCTTTTTTCTTACCGTAGATCTCGCTAATAATATCGGTGATCAAAAAAGTAACCGGATACGGTAAAATTCCCACAGAAATTTCAAACGTATAGAGTCCAAAAAAATCCCAGCTAAAGAATTTCTGAAATATTAGGTTCGAAACTACTAAAGAGGCGATAAAAAGCCCGGCCAGTATTAAATATATGCGTTGTGCCGCGAGTTTGTCTTTTAGTAAATGTTTAGCCAAATTTATTTTTTAAGTCTTCTTACAAAATTAGGGGTATGTGATTTTGTTTTACTTAATTTGCTGTGAAATTTACAGGATAAGCTTTAATAATTTTTCTTCAGTTAGTTTGAATTCCCCAAAAATAGTACATATCGCCCTGGGAAGCAATGTGGGCAACCGCTTTGAGCTTCTTCAAAATGCACTGCATAAAATATATTTAGAAATTGGCGAGGTGCAACAGGTGTCGCAGGTTTATGAAACACCGGCCTGGGGTTTTGAAGGTAATGCTTTTTTAAACGCCTGTATTGCAGTTTCTACAAGATTTTCTGCGGAAGAAATTCTTCGGAAATTATTAAAGATCGAAGCTGATGCCGGGCGAGTTCGCTCTGATGCAAAAAATTACCAAAACCGAAGCCTCGATCTGGATATTCTTCTGTTTGAAGATGAAGTTTTAGAAACCACAGATCTAATAGTGCCCCATCCTGCAATGCAAAACCGAAAATTTGTGTTGTTGCCTTTGGCCGATATCGCCGCTAAGGAAAACCATCCCGTTTTGAAAGTTTCTATTGAAAAATTGCTGAAGCAGGTGGAAGATAATTCAGAGATAAAAGCGATTCCTGAAAAGCTTGAGATTCCTAAGAAAGCATTCAATTTAAATAAACTGAATTATATCGCGGTTGAAGGAAATATTGGAGCCGGGAAAACGAGCTTTTCAACGATGGTTTCCGAAGATTTTAACGCGAAACTTATTTTAGAAAGGTTTAAAGACAACCCGTTTTTACCAAAATTCTATGAGAACAAAGAGCGATATGCATTTCCGTTAGAAATGTCTTTTTTGGCCGATCGCTACCAACAGTTATCAGACGATCTTGCGCAATATGATCTTTTTAAAGATTTTGTGATCTCAGACTACGATGTTTTTAAGTCGCTTATTTTTGCTAAAATCACGCTACACGAAGATGAATATGCCTTATATCACAAGCTTTTTCATTTAATGTACAAGGAATTAGTAAAGCCAGATCTTTACATATATCTCTATCAAAATACAGATCGACTACTGGAAAATATCAAGGCTCGTGGTCGTGATTACGAGCAAAATATTCAGCCCGATTATTTAGTGGAAATCAATAAAAGTTACCTGAATTTTATAAAGACCCAAACCAATATGAAGGTGCAGATTATAGATATTTCAGGTAAAGACTTTGTGAATAATCGCGCCGATTATCTTTCAATTCTGGAAGAGATCAAAGCCTGATGATTTCCTGGAAATAGGAAGTTCCTCTAATGAGCCATATAAGATTGCTCTCTGTTATTTTGAGAAATTTTAGAAAACAAATCCCAGAGCACAACTCCTACACTAACCGCAATATTTAGCGAATGTTTACTTCCCAATTGTGGGATTTCAATAATCCCATCACTCGCCGAAACCACTTCTTGCTGTACGCCTTTTACCTCGTTACCAAAAACCACGGCGATTTTTTCACCGGGCTGGGCTTTAAAATCATTTAGCATCACCGAGCCTTCGGCCTGTTCAATTGAAAAAACTTTTGTTTTCTCTTGTTGAAGCTTTTCCACCACCTCCAGCGTATTCTCTACATATTCCCAGGCTACGGTTTCGGTTGCGCCTAAAGCGGTTTTCTGTATATCTTTATGAGGTGGTTGTGCAGTAATGCCGCAGAGATAGATTTTTTCAATTAGAAAAGCATCGGCACTACGAAAAACCGAACCAATATTATTTAGGCTTCTAATATTGTCTAGAATCACAATAATAGGTGTCTTCTCAGCTTCCTTAAATTCTTGAACTGATTTTCGATCAAGTTCGCTGTTTTTTAATTTTCGGTTTTCCATAGCGGCAAAATTAATAAGAATACGAGGAAATCAATTAATTTATGTTTAAAAAGACTGGTGTTGATTAGTAGAGATTTTTAATTCGAATATTTCGTAATCGCAGGTTTCATAGGTTATTTACATTTTAGTTTTATATTAGTAAATGATAAAATATTCCTCTAATATGATACATAAAATTACTTCCCTGTTACTTTTTTTCTTCCTGTCTTTTACTCTTGCAGCCCAGGATATTAATAAAGAAGATACCCGTTTACTTTCCACACCCGCGATGAGTGATTCTCAAATCGCTTTTATTTATGCCGAAGATCTTTGGGTGGCAAATAAAGATGGCTCTTCACCAAAACGACTCACGGTAGATGATGGTATTGAGTCTAATCCAGTTTTCTCTCCAGATGGAAGCCTTATAGCTTTTAACGCGGAATATGATGGTAATACCGATGTGTATGTGGTTTCTGCAAATGGTGGCGTGCCGGAGCGTCTTAGTTGGCATCCCGGAAGCGACTGGGTTCGTGGTTTTACACCAGATGGTTCTGCAGTTCTTTTCATTTCTCAGCGAAATGTTTTTACCAGGCGATTTGCAGAGCTCTTTGAGGTTTCAGTAAATGGTGGCCAGGTTAAGCAATTGGAAATCCCCAATGCATTTTGGGCAGATTATTCAGATGATGGAAAATATATCGCTTATACGCCGCTTTACGAAGCTTTTAATCAGTGGAAGTATTATCGTGGTGGTATGGCCTCCCGAATCTGGATCTACGACACCAATGACCACTCTGTAACCGAGGTTCCAAAACCGGAAAGCGGAAGTAACGACGCCAGGCCTCAATGGCTGGGAGATAAGGTTTATTTCAGGAGTGACAGGAATGGGGAATTCAATTTGTACAGTTATGATATGAATTCCCAGGAGGTTTCTCAACATACCAATTTTAAAGATTTTCCGATTTTAGATCTTTCCGCAGGAAAAGAGGAAATAATTTTTGAACAGGCAGGTTACCTGCATACCTATAATCCGGAAAGTGATACTACCGAAAAAATCGAGGTAGGGATCGCAACAGACCTTCTTGAACTGCGCCCACGTTTTGTAAAGGGAGATGAATATATTCGTAGCGCTTCTGTTTCGCCCACCGGTGCAAGGGTGATAATGGATTTTAGAGGAGAAATTGTTACAGTGCCCGCTGAAAAAGGAGATGTGGTTAATATAACTGAAACTCCAGGAGTACATGAACAAGATCCTGTTTGGTCTCCAAATGGAAAATTCATAGCCTATTTTAGCGATGAGAGTGGGGAATATGCCCTTCATGTGCACGATCAAAGTGAACAAAAAGAGGCCAGGAAATTTAAACTTGAAGGTGCAGGTTTTTATGCTTATCCAAAGTGGTCTCCAGATAGTAAGAAAATAAGTTTTGTAGATAATGGGCGTAATCT
>NZ_CAXAVR010000143.1:0-5633 GCF_963972535.1 uncultured Salegentibacter sp. | reverse complement strand
AAAAATATACGTTTAGAAAATTACTGAACGATCTGCATTTATGGTTAGGGCTTGGTAGCGGGATTATCCTGTTCTTAGTTTGCCTAAGCGGAACTATCTTAACCTTCCAAACCGAAATAAAATCGCTTTTTGCTGAAGAATTAAAAGTAGACCCGCAACAAGGTAAACTAATTGATATTGAAAATTTGCAGCAAAACCTTGAAAAAGAAGGAGCGGTTACCGGGCTTACGTTACCTAAAAATACCAATAAAGCTTATGAATTCAAAGTGAAAACCTCGCCGGAAGATAGACGCGGTACTACTTTTTATGTAAATCAATATACCGGGGATTACCAACAACTAGGTGAAAATCCTGCAGATGAATTTTTCTTTACTATGTTTAGAATGCATCGCTGGTTGTTATTCGATTCTGCTATTGGTAGACCTATTGTGGGAATCGCAACCATTATCTTTTTATTTCTATCTATAAGCGGAGTTGTACTTTGGTTTCCGAAGAAAAAAATAAAGTGGAAAACCTTAAAACCGGGCTTTAAAATTAAATGGTCTGCAAACTGGAAAAGGATTAATCACGATTTGCACAACACCCTTGGTTTCTATTCCTGCCTATTATTAATAGTAATGACGCTAACCGGACTATTCTGGTCTTTTGATTGGTATAAAGACCTCGGCAGTCAGGTTCTGGGAACCCAGGTTTTTGGTGGCCGCGGCGGACCAAAAATTGCTTCAGAAACTAATGCCGATTCTAAAACCCTGGAACTAGCAGAAATCATTAATATTTCTAATCAAAACCTGGATTATTCCGGGGAAACTTCAATTTCATTTCCGCAGGACGAAAATGGTATTTTTTCCATTAGAAAATATGAAACTGGCAACTGGTCACCCAATACTTACGATATGTTGGTTATAGATAGAGACGGGAAAGTTCTCAAAAAAGAGCTTTTTTCAGAAAAACCAGCAAATGTTCAGGTAGCTTCTTTAATAAAACCAATTCACACAGGAGAAATATTCGGGACTTTTTCAAAAATCCTTTATTTCCTGGCCTGCTTAATCGCCACGAGTTTACCAATTACCGGAACCATAATCTGGCTTAATAAAATGAAGAAAAAGAAAAAATAATCTCGATTATCACGTATTTATTTGGCGGTTTTCAGTTGTTCAGAAACTCCGGCAAGCATTTCCTTAACCAGGCTTTGCATGTCAAAATCGTGTTTCCATTGCCAGTCTTTTCTGGCTTCAGAATTATCTATGCTAGATGGCCAGGAATCGGCTATTTTTTGTCTAAAATCTGGGTTGTAGGAGATCTTGAAGTCAGGAATTTCCTTCTGAATAGCCTCGGCAAGAACCTTTGGGGTAAAACTCAAGGCCGAAAGATTATAAGAAGATCGCACCTTTATTTTTTCTGAAGGAGCTTCCATAATATCTACGGTAGCTTTAATCGCATCGTCCATATACATCATGGGCAGACCGGTATCTTCAGCTAAAAAGGAAGTGTAGGCTTTATTCTTAAGCGCTTCGTGAAAAATTTCTATCGCATAATCTGTAGTTCCGCCGCCGGGAAGGGTTTTATAACTTATAATCCCGGGATAACGCAAGCTTCTTACATCTACCCCATATTTATCGTGAAAATATTCACACCATCTTTCCCCGGTTTGCTTACTAATCCCGTAAACCGTAGATGGTTCCATTATAGTAGTTTGTGGGGTATCATTTTTAGGAGTTGTAGGGCCAAAAACTGCAATACTGGAAGGCCAAAAGACTTTCTCAATCTTTTTATCTTTTGCAAAATTTAAAATATGAAAAAGCGAATCCATATTAAGATTCCAGGCTTTCATTGGCGCCTTTTCGGCAGTTGCACTAAGCATCGCGGCCATAAGATAAACTTCAGAAATTCCGTATTTATCAATAATGGATTCAATTACTGGAGCATCAGTAGCATCGGCAATTTCAAACGGCCCGGAATTCATTAATTCCTCATTTCCTTCCCTAATATCACTAGCCACTACCCGATCGTTTCCGTAGAGATCACGTAATTTCAGCGTTAACTCGGTTCCAATTTGCCCGCAAGCACCAATAATTAAAATTTTCCCGGCCATTGTATTGATTTTTCCGCAAATATATTTATTTAGATAGAGGTTTTCGCAATGAAACAGCCGAAACCTTTACTTTTTTTAGAAATCTTTTATTGAAGAAAGGATTTCGTTAATCCTTCAATTAACAAAGTGAAATTAAAGAAAATTTCAAAGCTGAACAGAGGTATAAATACTTCCTTTTGTAATTATTTAAATTGGAAATTTTTAGGTTAACTTTGTTATGTATGAAAAAACTGGTTTTAATATTATCTATTTTACTCTGCTTTGCCTGCAATGAAAAATCTCAAACCGATGATAGTAATGGCAGTCAATTAGATTCAATTACCTTAAACCAACCTATAGAAACTACTAAGGAAGAAGTAATATTACTTCCTGAAGCACGAAAACATGCCATAAATTGGTTGGCGTATATAGCTGCCCAAAATGAAGTTGACCAATTAAGAAATTATAATCTACAGCAAACTATAGAAAGCTCAAAACCAATCTCCCAGGTTATGGAATCCCTAAACACAAGCATTCCCGATTCTTTGAGCTCCAACGCGGTTAGGGCCCGCGCCAACGTTTTAACCACTAAAGCAAAAGTCCTGGAACAATTATCGCACCGCCGGCAATTAGATGCCGATGCTATTACAGAAGTTGCCCGGGAAATCCCTGAGGAATTCAATAATTTTAAGATTCAGCTCAATGAGCTTTTCCTAAAAACCCTGGAAGATTTTGAAGACGAGCTGGACGAATTTAAAGCCGAAAGAGATACCATTTCTATAGATTCCCTTCCCCAGGCCAAATTGTAGTAATCATTTTTCTAATCCTGAGTGCAGAAAAATTGATATCTTCAATAAAAATTCTTCGCAATGAAAAAAATTATCGCACTGCTTTTTTTGCTTTTCAGTTTAAATATTGCAGCCCAGGAAAAATCTAACATAGATAAGGTTTTAACCCAATGGCACCAGGCAGCCGCTGAAGCTAACTTTGATAAATACTTCAGCTTAATGACTAAAGATGGGGTTTTTATAGGCACCGATGCCACCGAGAACTGGCAGAATGATGATTTTCGTGAATTTTCAAAACCGTATTTTGATCGGGGTCAGGCCTGGAATTTCACCACTTTAGAACGAAATATTTATAACGACGAAAACAGTAAAACCGCCTGGTTTGATGAACTTCTTGACACGCAAATGGGAATTTGTCGTGGCTCTGGCGTGCTTCAAAAAACTGAAGATGGCTGGAAAATTACTCATTATGTACTTTCTGTTACTGTACCCAACGAAAATGTGGAAGAAGTAACCCAATTAAAAAAGGAATTCGATCAAAATTTGATAAAACAAATTGATTAAACCTTCAGGTAAATCCAGCTTTTTCAGGATCTATTTTTGCGAAAAATTCAATCAATTTTCTACTTTGAATAATCCTCAGTTAAATATGCTACTTTTTAGTACTTTAGCGCGAGAATTCATAATAATTTAAACCACATATGAAAAAAATAAGTAATGTGCTCTTTTTATCGATTTTGGGAGCTGCAACCCTAACAAGTTGCCAAAACGACGATAAAGAAAGTAAAGAAAAAGAAGAGGTTCGCGGTATTAACCTTGCCTATATGGACACCACCGTAAGCGCTCAGGAAGATTTCTTTAGATACGTAAACGGAAAATGGGTAGATTCTACCGAGATCCCTTCAGACCAGACTACCTGGGGAAGTTTTATGGAATTGCGTGAGCGTACCGATGAGGATGCGATGGCTATTTTAGAAGGCGCTTCTGCTAACGATAGTTTAGACCCGTCTAGTGACCAGGCTAAAGCCGTTTACCTTTACAAAACTATTATGGATACCGTTGCCCGAAATGAAAAAGGCGTGGAACCGGTAAAACCATATTTGGCAAAAGTAGATGCTATTGAAAATAAAGAAGATTTACAGGAATTTCTTACCGAAATGCAACAATATGGTGGCGCCGGATTTTTCTCTTTCGGGGTTCGTGCCGATGCTAAAAACAGTAATATGAATGCTGCTTACCTTTATCCTGCAGGATTGGGTTTACCAGATCGTGATTACTACGTGGCAGACGATTCAGATTCCAAAGAAAAAAGGGGAAAATATAAAGAGCATATTACCAGAATGCTTCAGTATATAGATTATTCTGAAGAAGAAGCTGCAGATGCTGCAGAGCGAATTCTTGCTTTTGAAACCGGCCTTGCAGAACCTCAACTTGACAAAGTAGAGCGTCGTGATGCACGTAACACTTATAACCCTAAAACTGTAGCCGAACTTAAAAATATGGTTTCAGCGATAGACTGGGATGCTTATTTTGAAGAAATTGGTGCTACAGATCTTGATACCATAATCGTTTCTCAACCAAACTATATGGAATCCCTTCAGGATGTTTTTGCTGGAAATTCTGTTAAAGACTGGAAAGATTATCTAAAATGGAGCATTTTTAATGATGCGGCCAGCACACTTTCTACAGATATTGAAACTGCAAACTGGGAGTTTTACAGCAAAACCCTACAAGGTGCACAAGAACAACGCCCAAGAAAAGAACGTGCTTTACAAACTGTAAACGGTACTCTGGGAGAAGCGCTTGGTAAATTATATGTAGACGAACATTTCCCTGCTGAAGCTAAAGAAAAAGCTCAGGAAATGATTTCAAATCTTATTAAAGCTTACGAAAACAGGATAGACAACCTTAGCTGGATGGGCGAAGAAACCAAGAAAAAAGCCAAGGAAAAGCTAGGAACCACAACTATTAAAGTTGGTTATCCAGACGAATGGAAAGACTACAGCGATCTAGAAATAGTAAATGTTGAAAACGGTGGGTCTTATTTCCAGAATATGATGAATACCAGCAAATGGAGAGTTGCCGATAATATGGCAGACCTTGGGCAACCGGTAGACAAAACCGAATGGTTTATGCCACCACAAACCGTTAACGCATATTACAACCCAAGCTATAACGAAATTGTATTCCCTGCAGCTATTCTTCAGCCACCTTTTTATGATTATAAGGCTGATGCTGCTGTAAATTACGGTGGAATTGGTGCTGTAATTGGTCACGAGATCTCTCACGGCTTTGATGATAGCGGTTCTCGTTTTGATGCCGAAGGAAACCTTAATAACTGGTGGACAGACGAAGATCTTAAACAGTTTGAAGCCCTTGGAAAAGATCTTGCAGATCAATACAGCAATATTGAAGTTTTAGACAGTGTTTTCATCAACGGTCAATTTACTTTAGGTGAAAATATTGGTGATCTTGGTGGCGTTAACGCTGCGTACGATGGGTTACAAATTCATTTAGAAGAACACGGAAATCCCGGAAAAATAGATGGATTTACTCCAGAAGAACGTTTCTTTATGTCCTGGGCTACTGTTTGGAGAACAAAAATGCGTGACGAAGCCTTGAAAAATAGAATCAAGACCGATCCTCATTCTCCTGGAATGTACAGAGCTTATGTACCGCTTCAGAACATTGATGCATTTTATACCACTTTTGATATTAAAGAAGGTGATAAAATGTATGTTGCCCCAGAAGATCGAGTGAAGATCTGGTAATAA
>NZ_CAXAVR010000142.1:0-5697 GCF_963972535.1 uncultured Salegentibacter sp. | reverse complement strand
TTTTCAAACTCCCTTGCTCCTTCTATTGTTGGTGCTTCGCTAAAGGTTTTTGATATGCTTAAAAATGATAATAGTCTACGCGAAAAACTAAAAAGCAATACTCAATATTTCAAAAAAGGAATTAAAGATGCCGGCTTTGATATTATAGATGGAGAATCGGCTATTGTACCGGTAATGCTTTATGATGCTAAATTATCTCAAAAAATGGCCGAGAGACTACTGGAAGAGGGTATTTATGTAATAGGATTCTTTTACCCGGTAGTTCCAAAAGAAAAAGCCAGGATAAGAGTACAGTTATCTGCCGCGCACGAGCAGGAGCATTTAGACAAAGCCATTGCGGCCTTCACCAAAGTGGGTAAAGAATTGGAAATAATTTAGTTTCAATGTTAAAGAGTAGCTGATCTTTATAATGAAATATTAGCAAAAACAAGGCTTTACAAATCTTAAAAAGCTCTCAAAAACGCCATTATCTAAGGGTTTATTAAGAAAACTTTATTATTTTATGCTTTGCCGATAAGCTTTAACAGTCTACTTTTGTTAACAATTAACACTTAAAACTAAACTATTGAATATGAAACATCTTAGCAAAATTTTATTCGCTACAATGTTGGTTCTGGGCATTACTTCGGTGACTGCGCAGGATGCAAACAATCCCTGGTCTATAGGGATTCAAACCAACGCGGTAGACTTTCACCCTACCACTGATGTAGGAGGAACTTTTGACGATTATTTTAACGTTGGAGATCACTGGAATATCTTGCCATCTATGTCTAGATTAACAGTAGGTCGTTATATTGGAAGTGGCTTTGTATTTGAACTTGCGGGTTCTGTAAACCAAATAGAACAATATGGCGCTGAATCTGTTCCACAAATGGCATATTATTCTGTAGATGGATCGTTTAATTACAGCTTAAGAGCTTTATTAAATGACGGATGGTTAGATCCTGTTGTTGGTATTGGTGGTGGTTACACCAGCATTGCTGATAATGGGGATTACCCAATTTCAGATCTTAGTGCAGCAACTCTTAATGGTAAATTCGGGTTAAATTTCTGGTTTACAGATAATGTTGCTTTAACTGTTGAATCTAATTACAAACACGTGTTTGATGTTGATGGTGCAACACACTTTCAACACGCAGCGGGTGTGAAATTTATGTTCGGTGGAACAGATTCTGACGGTGACGGGATCTACGATAAAGATGATGAATGTCCAGAAACTCCAGGTTTACCTGAGTTTAACGGATGTCCGGATTCTGACGGTGACGGGATTGAAGACCGTATGGACGCTTGTCCAAATGAAGCTGGTTTAGCTGAATTTGATGGTTGTCCTGATACCGATGGTGACGGAATTGCTGATCCTAATGATGACTGTCCTGAAGTAGCCGGATTGGCTGAACTTAACGGATGTCCAGATGCAGATGGTGACGGAGTTGCCGATAACGAAGACGACTGTCCAAACGAAGCAGGTCCTGCTGAAAATAATGGTTGTCCTTACGAAGATATGGACGGTGACGGCGTTTTAGATAAAGATGACGATTGTCCTGAAGTTGCTGGAACTGCAGCTAACAACGGATGTCCAGAACCAGACGTAGAAGTTATTTCTGAATTGAACGAGTATTCTAAAACTGTATTGTTCGACTTGAACAAGGCTACAATTAGAGATGAGTCAGAAGAAGCACTTCAGTCTATTGCTGATATTATGAATGAATATTCAAATACAATATTCCACATTGAAGGTCATACCGATAGTACTGGTAGCGCCGAATATAACGAGAAACTATCTCGTGAGCGTGCTGCTTCAGTAGAGAAATGGTTAGAAGAAAATGGTGTACCAAGCAACAGATTAACTTCTGAAGGTTATGGTGAAGAAAGACCAATTGCTACTAACAATACCGCTGCCGGAAGACAGGATAACCGTAGGGTTGAAATCTCTTTAGATAAAAATAAAGAAGTAAAAGATTCTGATTCTTCTATGGAATAAGAAATCTGGTAATTAGTTAGATAATTATTATAGAAAAACGCCTCGGTTCCCGGGGCGTTTTTTATTTTTAGCCTATGGTATCTTTTATTTCAGGAGTTCTAAAGGAACTCATTTCTTCAGAAGAAAATATTTCAGAAATCATCTTTATTCTTCCCAGCAAACGTGCGGGAAGTTTTCTATTAAAAGAACTTTCTCCTTTAAGTGAAAATCACATTTTCGCCCCAAAAGTTTATAGTATTGAAGAGTTCACAGAAGTAATTTCTAAAATAAAAACTGTAGATAATACCCTTACTCTTTTTGAGTTTTATAATGTCTACAAGAAAATTACACCAATAGAAGAACAGGAAGATTTTGAAACTTTTACGGCCTGGGCACAAAGCCTTATCCACGACTTTAATGAAATAGACCGTTATTTAATAGATTACGAAAGCTTTTTTAATTACCTGGCAGATATTCAGGACCTAAAACATTGGTCTATCCAGGAACCCAAAACCGAATTGATAAATAATTATTTATCGTTTTGGAATAGTTTACCGGCATTTTACGAAGCCTTAAAAGAAGAATTACTATCAAAAAACACCGGCTACCAGGGTTTAATTTATAGGAAAGCCTCAGAAAATATTACAGAATACACCCAAACGAACAAAGCCCAGCACATTTTTATCGGTTTTAATGCCCTAAATACTGCTGAGCAACTAATAGTTCAACATCTATTAGAAAACGATCGTGCAGAGATCTACTGGGACTTAGATGAGGTTTTTGTAAAAGACCGCCAGCACGATGCATCCCTTTTTATAAATCAGTATTTAAAAGACTGGCCGGTTTATAAGAAGAAGAAAGCTAAGCTCAACGTAAAGGAGTATTATAAAGCTAAAAATATTCAAATTACCGGCGTTCCCAAAAATGTGGGACAGGCGAAGTATTTAGGAGAATTATTGGCGAATTTAGATGAAGAAACACTACAGGAAACCGCCGTGGTTTTGGGAGAAGAAGATCTTTTGTTACCGGTTTTAAACAGTTTACCAACCAATGTAAAGGATTTAAACATCACCATGGGTTTTCCGCTTAAAAATGCGCCTATCGCTTCTTTGTTTGACAGGTTATTTCAAATTCACCAAAACACCGGTTCTGCTTATTATTATAAAGATGTGATCTCGGTAATTAATCACCCCGCTTTAAGCGAAATTCTAAAGCAGGAAACCGAGGTTTTTATTGAAAAAATACAATCAGAAAACACGGTAAATCTTTCAGAAAAAGAAATTATAAATTCCTTTTCTGCTGAAGCAAAACCTTTAATAAAAGCTTGTTTTAGAAGTTGGGATAACTCGCCTAAAAAAGCCTTAGAAGCTTTTCAGGAAATTATAAACCAGGTTAAATTTCATTTAAAAAGTAGCGAGAATAAGCTTGGTTTGGAGTTTTTATATCATTTTCATGTGCTGTTTAACAAACTGGAAAACCTCAACGAAGCTTATCCCCACCTAAAAAGTATTAAATCACTTTACCAGTTTTATAAAGAAATAATGAGTACCCAAAGCCTGGATTTTCAGGGAAGACCGTTTAAAGGTTTACAGCTTATGGGAATGCTGGAATCCCGCGCTTTAGATTTTAAAAATGTGATTATTTGCTCGGTTAACGAAGGCGTTTTACCTTCGGGTAAATCAGGTAGTTCTTTTATTCCTTTCGATTTAAAACAAACTTACAAACTGCCCACTTACAAAGAGAAAGACGCGGTTTACACCTATCATTTTTACAGGCTTTTACAACGCGCTCAAAATGTGCATTTGCTTTATAATACAGAAACCGACGGGTTGAATTCCGGAGAAAAAAGCAGGTTTCTTACTCAATTGGAAATAGAAAAACAACCAGCGCATCAGCTCACGCAGGCTATGGTGAGTCCAAAAGTTCCGGCAATTAAAAATGAACTTCGGGAAGTGAAAAAAACTCCTGAAATTATGGAGAAGATCCAATCCCTCGCTACTTATGGCTTCTCCCCTTCTGCCCTAACTTCTTATATTAGAAATCCGCTTGACTTCTACAGGCAGTACGTTCTAGGTGTTCGTGATAGCGAAGAAGTAGAGGAAACAGTAGCTTATAACACACTGGGGACGGTGGTACATGATAGCCTTGAGAATTTTTATAAACCGCTGGAGAACCAAATGCTCACGGAAGAGCATATAAAAGGTTTTAAAGCTAGGATCCAGGAAGAGATCACGCTTCAGTTTAAAAAATCTTATATGAACGGGCCGGTCAACCAGGGAAAAAACCTGCTGATTTATGAAGTGGCCAAACGTTATTTACGCAACTTTTTAAACCTGGAATTAGACAGACTGAAATCCGAAGAAATTAAAATCCTAAAAATTGAGAAAACTTTAAAATCTGAAATTAGGATAGAGCATCTTGATTTTCCGATCTTTATGCGCGGAAAAGTTGACCGTGTGGAAAATGCTGATGGTATAACCAGAATTATTGACTATAAAACGGGGAAGGTAACCCAGGATAAAATTGAAATTGTAGATTGGGAAGATCTCGCTTCAGATTACGATAAATACAGCAAAAGTTTTCAGGTATTGGCGTATACTAAGATGATGCAAGATCAAAGCTCGATAGATTTACCGGTTGAAGCCGGCATTATTTCATTTAAAAATTTAAAAAGCGGATTCCTGAAATTCGGCAAAAAAGATAAACCAAGAACACAAGATAAAGAAACTGCTATAAAGAAGGAGATTCTAGGCGCATTTGAGATAGAATTAAAGAAACTAATTACCGAAATTTGCGATCCTGAAATTCCTTTTAAGGAAAAAGAAATATAAAAAACCTATGGAAATCACTAAAAGAACTAACCTCCAGATAGATGGAAAGCACAATAAACCTATTCTTATAGATTTAATTTTTAACGACGATAAAAAACCCAAGCCAATCATAATTTTTTGCCACGGTTATAAAGGTTTTAAAGATTGGGGCGCCTGGGATAAAATGGGAGAATTTTATGCAGAAAAAGGTTATTTCTTCGTGAAATTCAACTTTTCTCACAATGGGACTTCTCCAGAAAACCCAACCGAATTTTTAAATATTGAAGCCTTTGGAGATAATAATTATATAAAGGAGTTAGATGACCTCCAAACAGTTATAGACTGGGTGCTAACCCCAGATTTTGACCAGGCTCAACAAATAGACGTGAAAAGTATTAACCTGATTGGGCATTCTCGAGGTGGCGGAATTGCAATTATAAAAGCTGCTGAAGAAGAAAGAATTAACAAGCTTATTACCCTTGCCGCGGTAAGTGATTTTGCTTCTCGTTTCCCAAAAGAAAAAGAACTGGAAGCCTGGGAGAAAAAAGGCGTGCAATACATAAAAAACACCCGTACCGGGCAGCAATTACCGCATCATTACCAATTCTATAAAAATTTTAGAGAAAACAGGGAGCGCTTAAATATTCAAAAAGCAACCAAAAAGCTGGATATTCCTCATTTTATTGCTCACGGAAGTAATGACACCACGGTATCTATTGCCGATGCCGGGAATTTATTTGAATGGAGCTCTATTTCTAAATTGCTTTTGGTAGAAAATGCCGATCACGTTTTTGGTATTTCTCACCCGTGGAATAAAGATGAATTAACTAAAGAATTTCAGCACGTGCTTAATAGAACGGCAACTTTTCTCGATGCCAGCGTTCAGGATCTAAAAGACGAATACATAGATAACGACGAAGCTGATTC
>NZ_CAXAVR010000141.1:0-5708 GCF_963972535.1 uncultured Salegentibacter sp. | reverse complement strand
CAAAGAGTAAAACGGATAATTATTCAATAGTTAAATGAATTTTTCTAGCGAATTATTGTGTAATTTGGTTAGCTACTAATCCAATCAGAATTTATCATGAGTTTTATCCAAGATTTTAAAAAGTTTATGCTCAAGGGTGATATTATAGCCCTTGCTACTGCGGTGGTGATAGGTGCCGCTTTTAACAAAATCATCGCTTCTGTAGTGGCCGATGTTATTATGCCTATTATTGGTTTAATTACCGGAGGAACAGATTTTTCACAGAAATTTATCTCGTTAGATGGCGTTTCCTACGAAACATTAGAAGCTGCAAAAGAAGCTGAAGCCGCTGTAATTACCTACGGAAATTTAATTGATACTATTATTCATTTTATAATCGTTGCGTTTTTTATATTTTTGGTATTACGTGCTTACGAAAAGACCAAAAAAGAAAAAGAAGCCCCAAAATTGGTGGAACCAAAAGGCCCAACCCAGGAAGATTTGCTTACCCAAATTAGGGATGAGCTAAAAAAACAGAATAGTACGACTTAAAATTCTTAAAGATACGAGCACCGCTATACTGCTCATTTTAAATAAATCGTAATTTAATCAAACCCCACAGGAAACTGTGGGGTCTTTTTTTAACGAAAAACACGAATTAGTTTAAAAACAATAATTCTTTTCAATTTTAAGGGCTGGGGCTATGTAAGTTAAGTTGGGGATAATAAATTTGCGGCTTGTTTTAAGAACATTTAGTAACAAAAAGAAATTACCCAAATAAGATTTCTGCTTTGGCGGGAATGACTAAAATAAATAGTTTTCCGCTTACGCGGAAAAAGACAAAAGTTTAAAATTATGAGAATAGCAGTTGTAGGCGCTACCGGAATGGTAGGCGAAATCATGTTAAAAGTTTTAGCCGAAAGGAATTTTCCGGTTACGGAATTATACCTGGTTGCTTCAGAAAGGTCAGTTGGGAAAAAGATCAATTTTAAAGGAAAAGACTATGAAGTAATTGGCTTGCAAACGGCGGTAGATCTTAAACCGGATATTGCTCTATTTTCAGCTGGCGGAGAAACTTCTTTGGAATGGGCTCCAAAATTTGCCGAAAATGGAACAACTGTAGTGGATAATTCTTCGGCCTGGAGAATGGATGAAACCAAAAAACTGGTGATTCCAGAAATTAATGCTTCAGAGTTAACCAAAGAAGACAAGATCATTGCCAATCCTAACTGTTCTACCATCCAGTTGTTGATGGCTTTAAAACCGCTGCACGATGCTTTCAAAATTAAACGCGTTATCGTTTCTACTTACCAGTCTATTACCGGTACCGGCGTAAAAGCGGTAGAGCAATTAGAAAATGAATACAAAGGTGAAAAAGGCGAAATGGCCTATCCTTACCCTATTCATAAAAATGCATTGCCGCATTGCGATGTGTTCCAGGAAAACGGGTACACCAAAGAAGAGATGAAACTTACCAAAGAAACCAAAAAGATCCTAGGAGATGAATCGGTCTTGGTGAGTGCTACCGCGATTAGAATTCCCGTTGTTGGCGGACATTCAGAATCTGTGAATATTGAATTTGAAAATGAATTTGATGAAGCTGAAGTAAGAAAAATTTTAAGTCAGTTTCCAGGGGTGACCGTACAGGACAATCCCGATACCAACACTTACCCTATGCCTATTTATGCTGAAGGAAAAGATGATGTATTTGTTGGCAGGATCCGCAGGGATTATTCACAGCCTAAAAGTTTAAATATGTGGGTAGTAGCCGATAATCTTAGAAAAGGAGCAGCTACCAATACCATCCAAATTGCCGAATACCTTATTAAAAATAAATTAGTCTAAACGGTAGCAAACAAAAAACTAACTAATGCCTGTAAAATTGTAACTTACAGGCATTTTTTAGTACTAACTGTTTGTATCAAAACATAATTTATGAAAAAAACATTACCCGGAATTTTTGCACTCGCCGTCCTGGCTTCCTGCAACGATTCTAAATCAGAAAAAGAAATCAGTTTGAATTATCCTGAAACCAAAAAAGTAGATACGGTAACCGATTATTTTGGAACCGAGGTAAAAGATCCATACCGTTGGCTGGAAGACGACCGTAGCGAAGAAACCGAAGATTGGGTAAAAGCCCAAAATGAGGTGACTTTCGATTATCTAAACAGTATTCCTTATAAAAAAGAGCTTGAAGAAAGACTTTCTGAAATATGGAATTATGAAAAAATAAGTGCTCCTTTTGAAGAAGGCGATTACACCTATTTCTATAAAAACGATGGTTTACAAAATCAATACGTGGTTTATAGAAAAAAAGGTGAAGATGGTGAAACAGAAGTTTTCCTGGATCCTAATAAATTCAGTGAAGACGGGACTACTTCCCTTGCCGGCTTAAGTTTCTCTAAAGATGGCAGCAAAGCCGCTTACGCTATTTCTGAAGGTGGTAGCGACTGGAGAAAAATTATCATTATAGATGCCGAAAATAAAGAACGTGTAGAAGATACCATTCAGAATGTAAAATTCAGTGGAATTTCGTGGAAAGGAAACGAAGGCTTTTACTATTCAAGCTACGAAAAGCCAGAAGGCAGCGAGCTTTCGACAAAAACAGATCAGCATAGGTTATTTTACCATAAACTGGGAACTCCACAGAGCGAAGACAAAGTAATCTTTGGAGATTCTGAAGAGCAAAAACATCGTTATGTAGGTGGTGGTGTTTCAGAAGACGACCGGTTTTTATTTATTTCTGCAAGGAATTCAACATCTGGAGGAAAACTTTTTATGATGGATCTTTCTAAAGATAATCTTGAACTGGTTACTATTTTAGATCACGAAAACACCGATAGCTACGTAATTACCAACGAAGACAGCAAATTGTTCATTGTTACCAATATGGACGCGCCAAATCGTAAGGTGGTGACCGTAGATGCTGCAAATCCTTCTCCTGAAAACTGGGAAGACTTTATTCCTGAAACCGAAAACGTATTGAGCCCTTCTACCGGCGGCGGCTATTTCTTTGCCGAATATATGGTAGATGCAGTTTCTGAAGTAAAACAGTACAATTATGAAGGAGAATTAGTTCGTGAAGTTGAGCTTCCGGGAATTGGTTCTGCAGGCGGATTTGGTGCTAAAAAGGAAAAAGAAGAATTGTATTATTCTTTCACAAATTATGTGACTCCGGGTACCATCTACAAATACAATATTGAAGAAGGAACCTCTGAGGTTTATAACAAACCAAACATAAAATTCAATCCAGACGATTACGAAAGCAAGCAGGTTTTTTACACTTCAAAAGACGGGACAAAGGTTCCTATGATCATTACCCACAAAAAAGGTCTTGAGCTTAACGGTAAGAACCCAACGATGCTTTATGGTTATGGAGGATTCAATGTTAGTTTAACGCCTTCTTTTAGCACTGCAAATGCGATTTGGATGGAACAAGGCGGAGTTTACGCCGTGCCAAACCTTAGAGGTGGTGGTGAATATGGTAAAGAATGGCATGATGCCGGTATAAAACTTAAAAAACAAAACGTTTTTGACGATTTTATTGCTGCTGCGGAATACTTAATTGAAGAGAATTATACTTCCAGCGATTACCTGGCCATTCGTGGTGGTTCTAACGGCGGACTTTTAGTTGGAGCTACAATGACCCAGCGCCCTGATCTTATGAAAGTCGCTCTACCGGCTGTTGGTGTAATGGATATGCTTCGTTATCATACTTTCACCGCAGGTGCAGGTTGGGCTTATGATTATGGAACTGCAGAAGATAGTGAAGAAATGTTTAAATACCTTCTTGAGTATTCGCCGGTTCACAATCTTGAAGAAGGAACTGAATATCCAGCTACTTTGATAACCACGGGAGATCACGACGATCGTGTGGTGCCAGCGCATTCTTTTAAATTCGCTGCAGAATTACAGGATAAGCAAGCCGGAGATAATCCAGCTTTAATCAGGATTGAAACCAAAGCCGGTCACGGGGCAGGGAAACCTACAAAAATGATTATTGAAGAATATGCCGATATTTTTGGTTTCACCCTTTATAATATGGGCTTTGACACTTTACCTAATAAAACTGAAGAAAAAGTAAAAGGATAATTTATTTGTTATATTATCTCAAAGAGGCTGTCTGAAATGTCTAGCTTCGTCAAGCTGAACTTGTTTCAGCTTCTAAGATGTTTTGATTATCAATATTTTAGATCCTGAAATAAATTCAGGATGGCGATTTTAAGAACTTTTCAGACAGTCTCTTTTTTATTTTTTTCTATTCTGCACCAATTTCAATTCTCCCTCTTCGAGTAAATAGCCTTTTTCAGCCTTGTAAAGAATTTCCTCATCATCGTCTGAATATGCTTCCAGAAGTTTGTATTCTCCGTCAATCTCAGCATCGAGGCGTTTTACCTTTTCGGCGTCATTACAGGTTTTTCCTATTATCTTATAATCTTCATTTTCATACTTTGTGAGAGTGCCAATCACTTTTAAAGGCAAAAGTTCTTCCAAATATTTTGTGTAGACCTCAAATCCGCCGGTTACTATATACACTTTTATGCCAGCTTTATCTTTTTCTTTAATATCAGCGAGCATATCTTCCCTAAAATGTTCGGGAAATTCAATATTCCAAAATTGCTTAGCGTACTTTTTTACCTTTTCAGGTGGAAGTTTATTCAAATAATCATAGAAATTTTCTTTAAAATAAGTCTTACTGGTTATATGAAGTTTTCCCAACACATGCAGCCAGCCAATTTGAAAGAGATGCAATAACTTATAGCCCTTTTTATAGCAAATGAATTTAAAAAATTCATCTTTAGACGATTTTTTATATAAAGTTTGATTAAGGTCGTAAACTATAATTTCCTGCATTTTCGTAATGTTAGACTTCTAAAGAAAGATACTAAGAATCATCTTTCTACCCCGAATTTTATCATTTTCTAAACAAGAAATTAACCAGATATGTAAAAGGCAATCTTTAAAAAAGTACTTCCTGAATCTTTTTTAATACAGTTTGTGGGGAAATAGTTCTAATAGCGTTCTCATAGCCTTCTGGAAACTTATTCCCGTAAACGGAAGTCGGGATTTTAGGGTATTGTGTAAGGTTGGGAAGTAAGCTATTTTCCGCCGGCTGATTAAAAGGTCTAAAACCGGCATAAGGGTGCGTAACACCCCAAATACTTATTACGGGAATTCCATACATCGCGGCCATATGTCCATTCCCACTGTCCATAGAAAGCATGGCATCCAGGTTTGAGATAAGTGCGAGTTCTTCTGCTAAAGTGAGTTTTCCGGCAATACTAAGGGTATTTTTAAATCTGGCGGCCCAGGTTTCCAGTTGTTGTTTTTCTTTATTTCCACCACCAAACAGCAAAATCTTAATTTTTGAATTTTCACTTAACTTTCCTAAAACCTCTTCCATTAAATCTGCCGGATAGGCTTTGGAATTGTGTTGGGCAAAGGGTGCAATGCCAAGCCATTTTTTAGGTTCTGTGCCAACCAGTGTTCTTATCTTTTCTGAAATTTTTACTTTTTCAGGAAATTGGTGTGTTTCCAGGTTTATGGGATACCCTAAAGCCTCAAAAACATCGGCATAGCGCTGTATGGTGGGTTTTAATTGTTTAAAAACCTTATTATTTTCAGTGGTTAGGGCCTTCTTTTCACTTCGGCCTTTATCAATTTGTTTTACAGGAATCCCAAACATATAGAACACCGATTTCAAGATATTGCTTCGCAAAACATCGTGA
>NZ_CAXAVR010000140.1:0-5715 GCF_963972535.1 uncultured Salegentibacter sp. | reverse complement strand
TAAATGCGCTTAAAAAACTTACTCCGGGTAAAGTACACCTGGCTGTAGATGCAAGCTCAGCGCAATATCTAAAAGACATTAAGGGTGTAGAGCTTCACCATGTGAAGGGGCCACACCCTGCAGGGAATGTTGGGGTTCAAATTCATAAAATAGATCCTATTAATCAGGGAGATAGAGTTTGGACTGTGAATCCTGAAGATGTAACAATTATTGGGAATCTTTTCCTTAGCGGAAAATATTTAGCTAATAAGACGGTAGCAGTAACTGGAAGTGAAGCTACTAACCGTAAGTATTTCTCTACTATAATTGGAGCCGAAGTGGCAGACATTATCAATAAAGTTGATGATGATGTGCGTATCATTTCTGGAAACGTACTTACCGGACTTAAGTTAGCCTACGATCAACACATAAGCTTCTTTTCTAATGAAGTAACCTTAATTCCTGAAGGAAATAAATACAGGGCATTTGGTTGGTTGCCATTTACATATAATAACATTCACTCTAATTCAAGAACTTCTTTATCGTTTTTATTTCCAAACAAGAAGTTTAAGCCTACCACTAATTTAAATGGTGAAGAGCGGGCTCTTGTAGTTACAGGCGAAATGGAAGAAGTTTTACCTATGGATGTTTACCCAATGCAGCTTATAAAAGCGTGTATGGCCGGGGATATTGAGAAAATGGAGAATCTTGGGATCTATGAAGTAGCTCCTGAAGATTTTGCTTTGGTAGAATATGTGAATACATCTAAGATTGAAATTCAGGAGGTGATTCGTCTTGGTTTAGATTTAATGATTACTGAAGTAGGTTAAAAAGCAGTAGAATTATGGAATGGATTAGACAAAGATTAGATAAAATAAAAGAGCCCTTTGCACCGGGAAAAAAATATGAAAAGTATGCGCCTGCGGTTAACGCAATAGATACTTTCTTATTTACCCCAAATCATACCACGCAAAAGGGAGCTCATATTCGTGACGCGGTAGATTTAAAGCGTACGATGATTACAGTGGTACTTGCCCTTGTTCCAGCTTTACTTTTCGGGATGTGGAATGCAGGTTACCAGCACTTTACTCAATTAGGTGAAGCTTTTACCTTTTGGGATGCAATTGGCCATGGAGCATTGAAATTTATTCCAATGATCGTGGTTTCTTATGCAGTTGGATTGGGAATTGAGTTTGCTTTTGCCATCTTTAGAGGGCACGAGGTTAACGAAGGTTACCTGGTAACAGGTTTATTAATTCCTATGATTATGCCTATAGACCTTCCACTTTGGATGTTGGCATTATCTGTAGTATTTGCTGTACTTATTGGTAAAGAAGCTTTTGGAGGAACAGGAATGAATATTCTTAACCCGGCGCTTACAGCAAGGGCATTTGCCTTTTTTGCTTATCCTACTTATATGTCTGGTAACCAGGTTTGGGTTAGTGAGGCAAGTAATGTAGATGCAATATCTGGAGAAACAATTCTTGGTTCTTTGGCAGCCGGAGATAATGTAAGTTATGGAATGATGGATATGTTTTACGGAATTATTCCGGGTTCTGTCTCAGAAACTTCCACGCTTTTAATACTGGTTGGAGCATTGTTATTAGTACTCACAAAAGTAGGAAGCTGGAGAATAATGTTAAGCGCATTTATAGGAGCCGCTGCAATGGCACTTATTTTTAACGCATTACCTGCAATGGGTGTTGCCGGGAATGAGCTTACAAACTTCCCCTGGTACGGGCACCTAATAATAGGAGGACTTGCATTTGGTATTGTGTTTATGGCTACAGATCCTGTATCGGCAGCACAAACATTGAAAGGAAAGTGGATCTACGGATTTTTAATAGGTTTTCTATCGGTAATGATTAGGGTGTTTAACCCGGCATATCCAGAAGGGGTAATGCTTGCAATCTTACTTATGAACGTTTTTGCGCCTACGATAGATCACTATGTAATTCAATCGAATATTAAGCGTAGAAAGAAAAGAATTCAATCCGCCACCGCACAGGTGAAAACAACAGTTTAGTTATGGAAGAGAAATCAGTAAATAAAACAAATAGTAACGGTTATACGTTTCTTTTTGCGGTGATTATGGTTATTGTTGTGGCCTCAGTATTGGCTTTTACAGCAACATCACTTCAGCCTATTCAAAGAGAAAACGTACGCCAGGAAAAGATGCAGAGTATTCTTGCTACTATTGGTGTTGAAACCGACAGGGCAGGAGCTGAAGAGCTTTACAACCGTTATATTACAGAAGCAGTTACTCTTGATTACCAGGGAGAAGAAAGAGAAGATGTTGATGCCTTTACGGTAGATTTGGCCAAGGAAATTAAGAGGGAAGATGAAGAGCAGAATTTCCCACTTTATATTGCCGAATATGAAGGAGAAAAATATTACATAGTTCCTTTAAGAGGTAATGGATTATGGAATGCAATCTTTGGCTACATATCTTTAAAAGATGATGTGAATACTATTAAAGGAGCTACTTTTGATCACCTTGGGGAAACTCCGGGTCTTGGTGCAGAAATTACCAAAGAATGGTTTAAAGAGAGTTTTGCCGAAGAAAAGATTTTTGATGGAAGCGGAAATCTTGTAGGAGTATCGGTTGTAAAAGGCGATATAGATCCTTCAGATAAAGAAGATAACCAGGTAGATGCAATATCGGGAGCTACAATTACCGGAGACGGGGTTTCTGATATGATTTCTGAAAGACTTCAGCGTTATCTGCCTTACTTCAAAAAGCAAACAGATATTAAAGTTGCAACAAAGTAATTATGGCTACAGAGAAAAAAAATATTTCAGAAGAGAAAGAAGCCAAAAAGAAAGAAATGATCCTTTTTCTATCTAGTTCAGAAGAAAAAGAACACTTCCTTTCTAAAGGCAATAGAAAATTATTGTCAGATCCTTTAGACGATAACAACCCAATTACCGTACAGGTACTGGGTATATGTTCGGCACTGGCAATTACGGTACAATTAGAACCAGCAGTGGTTATGGCAATTGCCGTTGTATTTGTAATGGCATTTAGTAACATTATTGTTTCTATGCTGCGTAATATGATTCCTAGTAGAATCAGGATTATTGTTCAGCTAGTTGTTGTTGCCTCCCTTGTGGCTTTAGTAGACCAGGTGCTTAAGGCTTATGCTTACGATGTAAGTAAACAGCTTTCGGTATTTATTGGTCTTATTATTACCAACTGTATTGTAATGGGACGTCTTGAAGCTTTTGCCTTAGGAAACGGAGTTTACAAGTCTTTCCTTGATGGTATAGGAAACGCGGCAGGATATGGTTTAATTCTTATAATCGTTGCATTTTTCCGTGAACTTTTAGGATCAGGAAAATTATTCGGATTTGAAGTTTTAGGACATAAAGCAGCAACAGTAGCAGATTCTACTGGTTTATATGCTTTAGGTTATGAAAATAACGGTTTAATGTTGCTTTCGCCAATGGCACTTATTGTAGTTGGTTTGCTTATTTGGGTGCAACGTGCCAGAAACCGTAAACTTATAGAAGAGAACTAAAAGCACAACAGCTTAAATAAAACTAAATTATGGATTTTATAAATTTATTTGTTAGAAGTATTTTCATAGAAAATATGATTTTTGCCTACTTCTTGGGAATGTGTTCCTATTTAGCAGTGTCAAAAACCGTGAAAACAGCTGTTGGGTTAGGTGCGGCGGTAATCTTTGTACTTACCATTACTGTACCTATTAACTATTTGCTGGATAATTACTTATTAAGACCGGGAGCCTTAACCTGGCTTGGTGCCGAATTTGCCGATGTAGACCTTAGCTTCTTAAGCTTTATTATGTTTATTGCGGTAATTGCATCTATGGTACAATTAGTAGAGATGATCGTTGAGAAATTTGCACCTGCATTATATGGCGCTTTAGGTATTTTCTTACCCCTTATTGCTGTAAACTGTGCTATTCTTGGTGGTGCGCTCTTTATGCAACAAAAAGATTTTGGAGTTATAACAGAAGCTATCACCTACGGGTTTGGTAGTGGAATTGGATGGTTCCTTGCAATTCTTGGGATTGCAGCTATTCGTGAAAAAATAGCTTACTCTAATGTGCCAGCCCCATTAAAAGGTTTAGGGATAACATTTATTATCACCGGACTTATGGCATTAGGTTTTATGAGTTTTATGGGAATTAAATTATAATCGCAAAAGAAAGATTATGACAGTTATTATAGCAAGTATAGTAGTATTTTTAGCATTGATACTCATATTGGTTTCTGTGTTATTGGGAGCAAAGGCAAAATTAGCGCCGTCTGGTCCTGTTACCATAAACGTAAATGGGGAAAAGGATATGGAAGTAGGTTCCGGTGGGACTTTACTTTCTACCCTGGGAGATAATAAACTATTTTTACCTTCTGCCTGTGGTGGTGGTGGAACCTGTGTACAGTGTAAATGTATCGTAAAAGAAGGTGGCGGTGCCATTCTTCCAACCGAGGAGCCACATTTTACCCGTAAGGAAATTGCACAGGGATGGCGATTAGGTTGCCAGGTGAAGGTGAAAGAAGATATGAAAATCACTATTCCGGAAGAAGTATTCGGAATTAAAAAATGGGAAGCTACAGTAGTAAGAAATTACAACGTAGCCTCATTTATTAAGGAATTTGTTGTTGAAATTCCTGAAGATATGGATTATAAGGCTGGAGGTTACATTCAGATTGAAATTCCTAAGTGTGAGGTTAATTTTAGTGATATGGATATCACCGCTCACCCTGAAGAACACGATACTCCAGATATGTTTGAGGCAGAGTGGGATAAGTTTAAACTTCGTCCACTGGTAATGAAAAACCCAGAAACTGTAGAACGTGCCTACTCTATGGCATCTTACCCTGCAGAAGGGCGTGAGATTATGCTTAATGTACGTGTAGCTACTCCGCCGTGGGATAGAGCAAAAGATACCTGGATGGATGTTAACCCTGGTATTGCTTCTTCTTATATTTTCTCAAGGAAAAAAGGAGATAAAGTAACCATTTCTGGACCTTACGGTGAATTCTTTATTAACCATAGTGAAGCCGAGATGCTTTACGTTGGTGGTGGAGCAGGTATGGCGCCAATGCGTTCTCACCTTTACCATTTATTCCGTACTCTTAAAACTGGTAGAAAAGTAACTTACTGGTATGGAGGACGTTCAAAAAGAGAATTGTTTTACATTGAGCACTTTAGAGCTTTAGAAAGAGATTTTCCTAACTTTAAGTTCTACTTAGCGCTTTCTGAACCAATGGAAGAAGACAACTGGAAAGTTAAAGAAAGCCTTGATGCTGAAGGTGATGGCTTTGTTGGATTTATCCACCAGGTTGTAATAGATAATTACTTAAGTCATCACGAAGAACCAGAAGACATTGAATTGTATTTCTGTGGACCACCATTAATGAACAAAGCTGTTCAGAAAATGGGTGAAGACTTTGGAATGCCACCCGAAAACATCAGGTTTGATGATTTTGGAGGTTAATAAAATTAGAATCCCGCTTTTTAAAGCGGGATTTTTTATTTTTACACTATGGCAAAATTAAACGATCAGGAGCTACATAATCTTGCAATGAATATTGTTGGAAAAGAGCTCGAAGCGCAGGGTTATGAATTTCTTGGAGTAAATAGCGAGTTAAAAAAAGATCCGCAGTTCGTGGCTTTAAAAGATAGAAAACTACATTTTGTAATTGTTAGAGCAATAGAATATCCGCATAATCCCAAAGATTATGATCTTACCTTTCTTAGATCTA
>NZ_CAXAVR010000139.1:0-5728 GCF_963972535.1 uncultured Salegentibacter sp. | reverse complement strand
CTCCTACTTCTTTCTGCAAATCCTGACTTCTTTTTTCGGAATTTAAAATTTTATAATCCCAGTTTCCGGTTTCGTATTTAAAGTATAGCACCCATTTGTGAATATCCTCATCATTTTCAACGCCCCAGGTCATTTCAATCTTATCAAGATTTTCATTCACCGTGACATTTGGAATTTCCGGTGGGGTGTTATCTAACCAGGGACTTGGTGGAACCAGGGTTTTCTTTCTGTAAGGTCCTTCTTTTATTGCTTTTGCCAATTCCTTATTTTTCAACAAGGGACCAATACTCCAATGCACGGCACCTTTACTCTGCGGAAGCATTCCGCGGGTAATCATAATTTGATTGATAACTTCGGTAATATGCATTTCATCACCTTCCCCACCAACATTCATTCCCGGCCATAAATGGCGTTGTTTGGTGTTTTCACTTTGCCACCACCCCAATAATTCCGGAAAACTCTGCCCAAGCTGACTTATTTTCCAGTACAATTGCGGGGTGTAGTAATCTATCCAACCTTCATTTAACCAAAGTTTAGCATCGGCATATAATTTATCATACTGGTCATACCCCTGAACAGATTCAGGATACCCCGGGCGCCAAATCCCAAAAGGACTTAATCCGAATTTTACATGAGGTTTTTCTGCTTTAATTTCCTCGTAAATCCTTTTAATAAAAACGTTTACGCTTTCTCTACGCCAATCGCCACGAGAAAGTTCACCCCCAGCAGCCTGATAGGCTCTCCAGCTCTTATCATCTGGAAAATCTTTACCATTATTATAAGAATCGTAGGGATAAAAATAGTCGTCAAAATGAATCCCGTCAACATCATAGCGCTTTACAATATCCATCACTACTGCTGAAGATCGATCTTGTGTTCCTTTTTGGGCGGGATCCATCCACCACATTCCATTTTCCAGTTCCACGACAAGACCAGGATTGGTTTTAATAACCGATTTTTCGCTGATTTCTTTTCCTGTGGTATGATGAGCGCGATAAGGATTTAACCAAACATGCAACTCTAAACCACGTTCATGAGCAGCATTTATCCAAAATTTAAGCGGATCGTAATAAGGATCAGGGGCTTTTCCCTGTTCTCCGGTAAGATAATAAGACCACGGCTCTATTTCACTGTCGTAAAGAGCATCGGCCTGCGGACGTACCTGGAATACTACTGCATTAAAATTATGTTCTTCTAAAAAATCGAGCAATTCCAGCGCTTCTTGCTGTTGTGCTGAAGTTGAAAGACCGGGTTTGCTGGGCCAGTTGATATTGGCAACGGTGGCCACCCAGGCTGCCCGGAATTCTTCAATATTTTTTGGAGTATTTGGATCCCATTTTACCTCATCTTCTTCTGGAGTTGCTGGAGCTTCAATTTCCTCTGGGATTTCTTCAACAACTTCTTCAGATTCAGGTTTTTCCTGGGGTTGGGGTTGGGGTTGTGGGGCATCTTTTGTTGTTTTACAGGAAAAGAAAAACATAAATAGCACAAGGAGGGAAAGAATTGATTTTTTCATCGTGTAGAGTTTGAATAATTAACGGAAGATGCAAGCTTAAATTGAATATACAAAATTAAGCTTTTCGATAAGCTAAAACAGCCTCCCGAACACTTCCGTATTTCTGAAGCAAGCGAGCAGCTTCATTTTCTTCAACATTTAATTCTTCCATAATCATTCGGGTACCGCGGCCAACTAATTTTTTATTAGAAAGTTGCATATCTACCATTTTGTTACCTTTTACGCGGCCCAATTTTATCATTACCGAGGTAGAAATCATATTTAAAACCAACTTTTGAGCGGTTCCGGCTTTCATTCTTGTGCTTCCTGTTACAAATTCGGGCCCGGTAACTACTTCAATAGGAAATTCACTGGCGTCTGCTAACGGACTACCGGAACTACAGGTAACGCAACCGGTAATAATTCCTTTCTTTCTGGCTTCTTTAATTCCGCCTATTACATAAGGGGTGGTTCCAGATGCAGCAATTCCCACCAATACATCTTTTTCAGAGATTTGATATTCCTGAAGATCTTTCCAGGCCTGTTCGGTGTCGTCTTCAGCATTCTCCACTGCATTTCTAAGCGCGGTATCACCACCGGCAATTAAACCGATAACCATTTGATCTGAAACTCCAAAAGTTGGTGGACATTCTGATGCATCTAAGACTCCCAGCCTACCACTCGTGCCGGCACCAATATAAAAAAGTCTGCCGCCCACTTCCATTTTTAAAACTATCTCATCTACCAGTTTTTCTATTGCCGGAATTTGTTTTTCAACACTTTGGGGTACCGTTTTATCTTCCTTATTTATATTACTTAAAAGATCTGCAGTACTCATTTTCTCCAAATCGTTATAATTTGAAGTCTTTTCTGTATCGGGATTATTATTTTCCATTTTAAATTCAGTTAAAAATTACCACCTGGATTCCGGCATATATTCCGAAAAAACACCTTTATTTCTATCGCTGTTCCATTCTACCTCTGGAGTTCTAAAGTAATGCACATCCATAAGGTCCAGTCGCAATCCATGTTCACCTAATCTTTTTATAAAATTTTTGTAATCTTTATTTTCATCTTCACTCCAACCCACTTCTGCCATCGCAATTGTTCGCGGCCAAAACCTATCATCGGCAGCTTCATTAGAAAGTACTTTTTCGGTCCAAACCGGCGCTTCTACTCCTATAGTATTCGGATTTTCTGCTTTAAAAGTATAAGCATCCTTCAAAGAAACTCCTCTTTCCTGGCACCAGTTGTTTGTAAACTCCTGTCCGGGAATATTAGCATGATCAAAATAAAAACTTGAACAAAGGGACTCAATAACGCGTGTGTTCACTACACTTTCGGTATTCCAGTTCCAACGTTGATTAATAAAAGTGCTATCTACTTCAGCCTGGGTTACTTCTTCCCAGCCAATAGTAGTTTTTCCCAGCCCGCGAACAATAGAGTCTGCTTTTACAACAAATTCTTTGTATCGTTCATCTTTAATTTCATCTCCTCCAATATGTAAATAATCGCCGGTGGTTATTTTAGCCATTTCTCCTAAAACCGCTGCAACAAAATCGTAGATCTCTGGCTTATCCAGGCATAGTTTGCTCCAGCCTACTTTGTATTCATGAAAAAGTTGTGGCGGAGTCGCCATTCTTGGTTCAATATTTGCAAATTCGTCGCAATTTAATTCAGGATACGCCATTAATGCCGAATAAATATGGCCGGGCATATCAATTTCAGGAACTATTACAATATTTCTAGCTGCAGCATATTCCTGGATTTCTTTATATTCTTCCTGGGTTAAATATCCAGATCTACCGCCTTTAACGGCACCTTTACTTCCCAGTTCAGTCAATTTAGGTTTTTGCTTTATTTCTATTCGCCAACCCTGGTCATCGGTTAAGTGTAGATGAAGTCGGTTTAATTTATAAAAAGCCATTCTGTCTATATGCTTTTTAATATAATCTGGGCCAAAAAAACTACGGGCAATATCCAGCATGGAACCACGCCACTCGTATTTTGGACTATCTGAAATACTACCTTGTGGAAGTTTAATTTCTTCTAAAACTTTTTTATTTTCAATTTCAGCCGGGAACATTTGTCGTATGGTTTGAATTCCATAGAAAAGTCCTGCCTCTGAAGCTGCTTCTAAACTAACCACACTGGAAGTTATATCCAAGTTATAACCTTCTTTCCCCAGGCTTTCTTCAAGATTTGGATCAAGATTAAGGCTAAAACCGTTACAGTTTTCACCTTTCATAGTATAACTTTGCGTGTAAGTATTTTTCAACAATCGCTGCAGCCAGGCAGCCGATGCTTCTGCACCGGAATTAAAACAAACCACTGTTCTTTCCTGGAGTGTAAAGAAACCTTCTTTCCACTCAATTTCTGCCGGCTGCGGAATGATTGCCCGTTTTTCAGTTTGGGATTCTTGTGCGGATAAACCCCACTGAAATAACACTAAAAAAACTAAACTAACACTTAACTTTAAACTTTTCATTATAACAATATTTTACTCGATAATCGAAATTTAGAAATTTCAGGACTAACCCATACATCAGAAATTATTTCTCCGAGGTCGTTTACTTTATTTTATGCCCTTTTGCAGCAAAAAACCAGATATAAAGGTAACTTGGAATTACTATCCAGTAAGCCGATTGCGGATCAAAAGTATCTGCCAGGTAACCATAAATTAGCGGTAAAATAGCTCCCCCAGCAAGAGCCATGATTAAGAACGAAGAGCCCATTTTTGTAAATCTACCTAATCCATGAAGTGCCAGTGGCCAAATTGCGGGAAATACCAGAGCATTTGCTAAACCTAAAAGCGAAATGCAAAGCACTGAAATATACCCATCTGTAAAAATTGCAGCTAACCCGAGTATAATTCCAAGTATCCCCGAAATTTGCAAGGCTTTCTGCTGACTTATATATTTTGGAATAGTTACCGTACCAATTAAGTAACCTACAATCATGGCAATTAAAGTATAAGTGGTAAAATACTTAGCCACATCTGTTGCAATATCATGCCCATCACGTGCATAACTTATTACAGTATCTCCTGCAATTACCTCTACTCCCACATACAGGAACATCGCCAGAGTTCCTAATAATAAATTTGGAAACTGAAGCACACTGGTCTTGCTCTTATTAGCAGCAGCAAGGGTATCATCTTCTCCATCGGTTTCAATTTCAGGCAAAGCTGAATAATAAATAAGCACCGATAATCCTACCAAAATTACAGCCATAATTATATAGGGTGTAATTACGAGTGAAGCGAGTTCATCTAATTCAGCAGCTTTTGCGGCGGCACCCATTCCTTCAAGCCTTGCTTCTACCGCATCCATATTTTTCAGCAAAATTGCTCCGAAAATAATTGGAGCTAAGGCACCTGCAACTTTGTTACAAATTCCCATAATACTAATTCGCTTCGCTGCACTTTCAATTGGCCCCAGAATAGTGATATACGGGTTGGCGGCAGATTGGAGTAAAGCAAGCCCGGTTCCCTGAACAAACAATCCAAAAAGGAACATCGCGTAGGTTCTGGACATTGCAGCGGGAATAAAAATTAAAGCCCCTATGGCCATAACTATAAGTCCCAGGGACATTCCGTTTTTAAAACCTGTTTTCTTTAAAACCCAGGCTGATGGGATTGCCATTACAAAGTAAGAAATGTAAGATGCAAAAGCTACGAGGTAAGATTCAAAATTGTTTAACTGGCTGGCTGTTTTTAAAAAGGGAATAAGCACAGAGTTTAGCCAGGTAACAAAGCCAAAGATGAAAAATAACACCCCAATTATAACAATAGATCTACTGGTGTTGTTCTGGTTGGTTGCGGTTTCAGCTGCCATAGGTATTTATCTTATATAAGTTGAGAATTTATTTTTGGGTTAAACTTAACGCCTTTTAGCAAAATTCTAACATAATTGTTTCTTACAAAAAAAAGAAACTTTTTTACAACCACTACACACTTAAGTAAGTTTTTTTATAATTAACTAAAAGATTAACCATTTTTTTATTTAAATGAATTATTCGAAAAGCGATAATTTCTAAAATCGGTTTTCCATATTCTTATTATCTATCTTTCTTTTTAGGACTATGAAATAAACTATATTTGTAAACTTAAATTTGTTGATTACCTTTTAAGGAATTCAATTATTAAAAATACCCGATGAAGCATATTAGAAACTTCTGTATAATCGCCCATATTGACCACGGAAAAAGTACCCTGGCAGACCGTTTACTGGA
>NZ_CAXAVR010000138.1:0-5807 GCF_963972535.1 uncultured Salegentibacter sp. | reverse complement strand
CTGGGAACAATTGCTGCTATTTATATAATATGGCGCAGAAAAAGTCTAACTACTGAAGAAGATAATACTACCGATTATTAAAACCACTTCAACTTTATCTTTACCACCTCGAATACTAAATAACTCTTCTTAAAATATCCACCGCTTTTTACAAAGTTAAATCTTTCCAAAACCTTTACTATAATTCGCCTTTCTGCTAACTGATAGCTAATTTTAAAGAAAAAGTAAAGCAATGGAAAAAGTTGAATTAGGAAAATCTGGTTTAAAATCGGCACCAATTATATTTGGCGGAAATGTTTTTGGATGGACATTAAATGAAAAAGAGTCCTTTAAAATGCTGGACGAACTTTTTGAGCTCGGTTTCACAACCATAGACACCGCAGATGTTTACTCCCGTTGGGCAGATGGCGTTCCACACGGCACTTCAGAAAGAATTATTGGTAAATGGATGAAAGAACGCAAATTACGCGATAAAATCACTTTAATTACTAAAGGGGGATCCAGTTTACAACCCGGAGGGCCTAAAAATAATACGCAAGATTATCTTACCGGTGCAGTTCAGGATTCACTTTCGAGACTGCAAACAGATTATATAGATCTATATTTTACGCATTTTGATGATGGAGAAACCCCTGTGGAAGAAGCCCTGGAAGCTTATCAAAAGTTTATAAAAAAAGGAGAAATAAAGCATATTGGTGCTTCAAACTTTTCTGCAGAAAGATTACAAAAATCCCTGGATGAAGCAGCTGAGAAAAACTTACCGGCTTATGAAGTTTTTCAGCCTGAATACAATTTAATGGTGCGTGATAAATTTGAAGGGGAAATTAAAGAAATTTGCACCAGGAATAACTTAGGCGTAATTCCTTATTTCTCGCTCGCCAGCGGATTTTTAACCGGGAAATACCGAACTAAAGAAGATTTTGAAGGCAAAGAGCGTAAAATGTTTGCCGATAAATTCCTGAATATTCGTGGTGAAAAAATCCTAGAATCCCTTGATGAAATTTCAGAAAAACATGATGTTTCGCAAGCTGCTGTTGCTCTTGCCTGGTTAATAAACAGACCCGGAGTAAGTGCCCCAATTGCCAGCGCTACTAAGTCTTCCCATCTTAAATCCTTTACCGAAGCGGTAAAAATCTCTCTTTCTAATGAAGATATGGCGATTTTAAATAAGGCCAGTGAAGAGTAGAAATACTAGGGAGAGATTGCTTCAGCTAAAAGCTTTTCACACCACAAAATTATTCATTGTGACTTACTTTTATCCATTAGTATTAGAGAACGTCATGCTCAACTCGTTTTAGCACCTAACAAGATAATAATTAAGCTAAATTAGACCCTAAAACCAGTTCAGGGTGACGGCTAATTCTAATTTAAAAGTTTACATCAGCATATTTAATTACCCTAAAACCTTTACCAATTCAGCGAAATCAACTTTCTGCTGCTCGCCAGATTTCATATTTTTCAGGGTGAATTTTTCAGCTTGCATTTCTTCTTCCCCAGCTAGGATCACAAATGGAATTTCGCGCTTATTCGCGTAATTCATTTGTTTTTTCATTTTCGAAGCATCAGGAAATAATTCGGCAGTAATATTTTCGGTTCTCAAACGATTCACCGCTTTTAAAGCATACAGCGCCTCTTCGTCTCCAAAATTGATAAAAAGTGCTTTGGTATTTTGAGTAACAGCTTCGGGAAAAAGATTGAGTTCTTCCAGTACCAGGTAAATTCGGTCCAGGCCAAAGGAAATTCCCACGCCACTCATATCTTTTAAGCCAAAAATACCGGTAAGATCGTCGTAACGGCCACCGCCGCCAATTGAGCCCATTTTTACTTTTTCGGGAGCCGAAACTTCAAAAATAGCGCCGGTATAATAATTAAGTCCTCGGGCAAGAGTTACATCTAAATCGAGTTTTGCAGTTTTTAAAGGCATCTTCTGGATAGCTTTTTCAACAAATTCCAGTTCTTTAATTCCTTCCATACCGGTGTCTGATGAACTGAGGATTTCTTTAATTCCGGCTATTTTTTCAGTGAAATTACCGTGTAATCCAAAAATTGGCTGGATTTTTTCAATAGCAGTTTCAGATATACCTTTTTGCAGCATTTCTTTTTTCACGCCCTCTTCCCCTATTTTATCCAGCTTATCTAGGGCAACAGTAAAATCTATAAGTTTATCTTTTTCACCAATCACTTCGGCAAAACCAGATAATACTTTTCGGTTATTAATTTTAATAGTTACACCTTCTAATTTTAAAGCTGAAAAAACGGCATCGTATAATTGTACGAATTCAACTTCCTGCCAAAGACTTTTGCTTCCAACAACATCGGCATCACACTGAAAAAACTCTCTAAATCGTCCTTTCTGCGGCCTATCGGCTCTCCAAACCGGTTGAATTTGATAGCGTTTAAACGGAAAATCTATTTCATTTTGATGTTGTACCACATAACGGGCAAAAGGCACGGTAAGATCGTAGCGGAGGGCTTTTTCACTAATTGACGAAGTAATCTTTAAGCTATCTCTTTTCTCGTAAGCTTCGTTATCTGCTTTTTTAAGAAAATCTCCGGAATTTAGAATTTTAAAAATTAAACGGTCTCCTTCTTCTCCATATTTCCCCATCAGGGTATCTGAGTTCTCAAAACTTGGAGTTTCTATTGGCTGAAAACCAAACTTTTTAAATTCGGTTTTAATTACATCAAAAATATAATTTCTTTTGGCAACTTCGGCCGGGTTAAAATCTCGAGTTCCTTTTGGAATAGAAGGTTTTTGTGCCATAAAATCTTGAGGAATAGTTTCCTTTTTTAGTTTAAAGTTAGCGCCGAAAACCGGCTGAAACATTGCTGCAAATATCTTAAATTTTACCCGAACCCGAACAAATTTCAGATTTTAAGTAACATTCTACGACTTATGAAGTCTAATTAAATAGCACTGAAAAAACATTCTATGTTCGGGTTATTAAAAGAAAACATAAGCATCGCTTTTAATTCCATTAAAAGTCAGCTACTTAGAACTATTCTTACAGTTTTAATTATTGCCATTGGGATAACTGCTCTGGTTGGGATTTTAAGTGCGGTTACTGCGCTGGAAAACACAATTAGTAGTGATTTTGCCTCAATGGGAGCAAATACTTTTAATATTCAGCGGTATGATTTCAACTCACAGCGACAGGGTGGCGGGGAAGTTGAAAAAATTAATCCTATAATTAGTTATAGGGAAGTGAAAAAATTTGAAGAAAATTTTCAATATCCTAAAGCACACACCGCGGTTTCCTTTACGGGAACTACTGTTGCAGAAGTTAAATATATTAATGAAAAAACCGATCCTGAAGTACGTGTAATTGGCGTGAACGAAAATTTCCTGGAAAATTCTGGATTAAATGTAGAAGCAGGACGTGAATTCAACATTTTTGATATTCAGAATAATAATAACGTAGTAGTGCTTGGAGCCGATTTTGCCAAGCCCGAAGGTCTTTTTAAAGGAGCAGATCCTATAGACAAAATTATTAGTATTAGAGGAGCAAAATTTAGGGTTATTGGGGTTCTGGAATCAAAAGGCTCTACTTTTGGAAACAACCAGGATTTACGTGTTTTAATGCCTATACAATTGGCGCGGTCTATGTTTACCCAACCGCAAATAAATTATGCGGTAAGCGTTAAAGTTGACGATAAGGAATTGTTAGAAGGCGCGCAAGACGAAGCTATTTTGACTTTCAGGAATATACGAAAATTGAATCCCATAGAAGAAAATAATTTTGGGATGGAACGCAGTGACGATCTTATTAACCGCATTTTCTCTATTACCAGTTATCTTAATTTTGCAGCCTGGATAATTTCTATAATTACCATTTTTGGTTCATCAATCGCTTTAATGAATATTATGTTGGTGAGTGTAACCGAAAGAACGCGAGAAATTGGAGTAAGAAAAGCCTTAGGTGCAAAGCGAAAAACCATAGCTACCCAATTTTTTATGGAAACACTTATAATTGGACAAATTGGTGGAATTGTAGGCATTATCTTCGGAATATTAATTGGGATGGCCGTTTCTGCCGCAGCCGATTTTAACTTTACCACGCCCTGGGTGGCTATGATATGGGCAACTGCAATAACTATTCTTGTAGCCATTTTAGCCGGAAGTTATCCCGCCGCCAAAGCAGCCAGGCAGGATCCTATTGAGTCGCTTAGATATGAGTAGTGAGTAGCGAGTAGTGAAATTAGAGATTTTTCATTATATTTAATCCTCTAAAAAGGCATAAATAGTAAGCTAAAGTTTTACTGTTTTCACCCTTTTCTTATACCAACTTTTTTAATAATTTATTCCAGGATTCTAAAAGCTTATTTGCTTTCTACCATATTATCAAAATACTTATAAAGCTCACCCTTTGTAATATTGGCTCCCTGCTTTATTAACGCGAAAATATCTTTATTTCTATCGTCACTTAATGCTTTAGATGAAGTATAAATATTCACAGATTCGTCCAGCAAATTAGTTTGTAGCCAGCTGTAGCCTTTTCGGGTAGTGAGATCTACTCCTTCGTGTTCAATTTTAATGGCAATAAGATGAATAGTAACTTCGGTAATATGAAATAAATAGATTTGATTTGCAGAAAAGTGCTCCAGATATTCCACTTTATTAAGAACCCCTTCCCAAATTAGATCGCTAAAAACATCAAGTTCCTGCTCTGCAGCCTTTGGCTTGTTCTTTTTAATATCTTCCCACTCATCTGCAGTAATAGATTGTGTAGCAAGGAAATTAATAAATTCCTGCTTCATTTCTTCAAACTGCTCTTTGGTTAATCTGGAATATTTCATTTTGGTAAAAATTAAAATTAACTTTCAAATTCCATATATTTAAAATCGTCATTCTAAATTTATTTCGGAATCTAAATAGTTGGAATGCCAACATGTTAGAAGCTGAAACCAGTTCAGCTTGACGATAATAAAGATCCCGAGCTGGGTCGGGATTAATTCGACCAACTAATTTACGGCGTAACTTCGCTACTTGTAAATTAGGGTCTCATTAGAATAAGAAAAGCCCACTACTGGAGCGGGCTTTTAACTTTGTAAAAAAATAAATTAAGCTTCAGCTACAACATCAAAATTGTAAGTAGAAATCACTTCACGATGAAAACGTAAAGTTGCCTCGTACTGTCCTAATCTCTTGATGTTACCACCAGCTATAGTTATATATTTCTTATCGATTTCAATGCCTTCTTTTGCAAGAGCATCAGCTAAATCTGCATTGGTAATAGATCCAAATAATTTGTCTCCTGCACCGGCTTTAGCTGTTAACTTAACTTCTACATTATTAAGTTTTTCAGCTTGCTTTTTAGCTTCGTCGATAAATTTTTGCTCTTTATAAGCTCTTTGTTTCAGGGTCTCCGCCAAAACTTTTTTAGCCGAAGGAGTTGCAAGATGTGCATATCCCTGAGGTATAAGATAATTTCTACCGTAACCGTTTTTAACGTTTACAACATCATCTTTAAAGCCTAAATTATCTACGTCTTGTTTAAGTATCAATTCCATAATTGCCTCTTTTTATTTTAGTAAATCACCAACATATGGCATTAACGCAAGGTGACGCGCTCTTTTCACAGCAACAGCCACTTTTCTTTGGTATTTTAAAGAAGTTCCTGTTAAGCGACGAGGCAATAATTTTCCCTGCTCGTTTACGAAACTCATTAACCAGTCTGGATCTTTGTAATCTATATACTTAATTCCAGATCGCTTAAAACGACAATACTTTTTCGTTTTACTGGTCTCTATATTAAGAGGAGTAAGATACCTGATCTCTCCGTCTTTTTTTCCTTTTGCTTGTTGTT
>NZ_CAXAVR010000137.1:0-5972 GCF_963972535.1 uncultured Salegentibacter sp. | reverse complement strand
TAATAATGCTGCTGGCTTTTACGGCCTTATTTTCCTGTAAGGAAAATGAAAAACAAGAGCAGCCAGAACAAAAAGAAAAAGAACAGGCAATCGCACCGGTTTCTAATGACGCTTTAGAGTCGGCGGTGATTTACGAAGCAAATATTCGCCAGTATTCACCGGAAGGAACCTTTAATGCCTTTACCAAAGATATTCCGCAGTTAAAGGAACTGGGTGTGAAAGTGATCTGGTTAATGCCAATTTACCCGATTTCTATGAAAAATAGAAAAGCAACCGGAGATCTTTCAGTAGAAGATATTGAGGATCCGGAAGAAAGAGAGAAATATCTTGGAAGCTATTATGCGATTTCAGATTATACCGATGTAAACCCTGAATTCGGGAACTTTGAAGATTTTGAAAAACTGGTAGAAACCGCTCACGAAAACGATATGTATGTAATCCTGGATTGGGTGGCTAACCACACCGGTTGGGATCATAAATGGATAGAGGAAAAACCTGAATTTTACCATAAAAATGAAAAAGGTGAAGTTACCGATCCTATAAATCCTGCAACAGGGGAATCCTGGGGCTGGACAGATGTTGCTCATTTAAATTTTGAGAACAAAGAGCTTCATAAAGCTATGGGGGAAGAAATGAGGTTTTGGGTAGAAGAATATAATATTGATGGTTTTAGAGCCGATGTAGCCGGGGAAGTACCAACTGAATTCTGGGAAAGCATTGTTCCGCAATTAGAGGAAATTAAGCCGATTTTCATGCTAGCAGAGTCAGAGGACAAGGATCTTTTTGAAAATGCTTTTGATATGGGTTACAACTGGGAAGGTCACCATATTATGAATGAAATGGCACAGGGTAAGAAAACTGCCAAAGACTGGGATGCTTATATGCAGAAAATAGATTCCACTTACCAGGAAGATGATTATTTGATGAATTTTGTTACCAACCACGATGAGAATTCCTGGAACGGAACCGTGAAAGAGAGAATGGGAGATGCTTCAGAAGCTATGATGGCACTTACTTATACTTTACCTGGAATGCCATTAATATACAGTGGGCAGGAATATGATATGGATAAAAGACTTTTATTTTTTGAAAAAGATACTATTCCGAAGGAAAAAGGAAAAGTTTGGCCTTTACTGGAAAAACTTGGAAAATTGAAAAACGAAAACAAAGCCCTGCACGGTGCAAAGGAAGCTGCTTCTTATGAAAATATAGAAACTTCAGAAGAAGAAAAAGTTTTAGCTTTTAAAAGGGAAAAAGATGGAGCTAAGTTATTTTATATTGCCAATATGAGCGATAAAAATACTAGCTTCAGCATTCAGTTAAACGGAAGTTTTGAAGATTATTTATCTGGAGAAAGCTTAGAGATTTCAGAAGATAAAAATATAGATCTGGAACCCTGGCAGTACTTTATCTTAATAAATAAGTAATAAATTTACTAAAAAACTAAAAACAGCCCTCTCGAAAGGGCTGTTTTTGTTAGTTATTAACCGAAAACGTTTTAGTTTTTTAGGAAATTAGGTTATATTGTAGAATTAAAATAGATTTGGCCTAATGGCGAAAAAAATTAATAAAATTGCAGTCTTAACTTCTGGGGGTGATGCACCCGGAATGAACGCCGCTATAAGGGCGGTTGTTAGATCCTGTTCATATTATAACCTGGAATGTGTGGGTGTTTACCGCGGGTTTCAGGGACTTATAGAAGCAGATTTTGAACCACTTAACGCAAGATCTGTTAGAAACATCATTAATAAAGGAGGTACATTTTTAAAATCTTCCCGATCTGAAGAATTTAAAACTAAAGAAGGAAGGGCAAAAGCTCATAAAAATCTTACCGATGCCGGTATAGATGCTTTGGTTGCGATTGGTGGAGATGGAACTTTTACCGGAGGCCTTTATTTTAGCAACGAGTTTAATTTTCCAATTGTGGGAATTCCCGCAACTATAGATAACGATATTAACGGTACCGATTATACACTTGGTTACGACACCGCTTTAAATACGGTAGTGGAAGCCATAGATAAAATTCGGGATACCGCGAGTTCTCATAACCGATTATTCTTAATTGAAGTTATGGGTCGGGATGCAGGTGATATTGCTTTAAATAGTGGTATTGGTGCAGGAGCCGAAGAAATATTATTGCCGGAAGAAGACCAGGGAATTCAACGAATGATGGATTCTTTGGAAAAAAGTAAAAAATCCGGAAAAACTTCCAGCATTATCGTGGTGGCTGAAGGTGAAAAGAGCGGAAAGAATATTTTTCAGTTAGCTGAATTTATTTCGCAAAGCCACGAAGAATATGACATTAAAGTCTCTGTATTGGGTCATATTCAAAGAGGAGGTTCTCCAAGTTGTTTTGATCGTGTTCTGGCCAGTAAGCTTGGTGTTGGTGCGGTTGAAGCATTAACCGATGGTAAAACCAATATCATGTTAGGCGTGCATCACCAAAAAGTGGTTCACGTGCCTTTGGAAACTGCTTTAAAAGAAGACAGGGAATTTGATCAGGAATTAAGAAGGGTGGCAAACATCACTTCAGTGTAAATTTTTAAAATTTAAATTATGAGTACAAAAATTGGAATTAATGGTTTTGGCCGAATAGGACGTATCGCGTTTAGAATTGCGGCTGAAAAAGATAATGTAGAAGTTGTAGCAATCAACGATTTACTTGATGTAGATCATTTAGCTTACTTGCTAAAATATGATTCTGTTCACGGTAGATTTAAAGGAGATGTTTCTGTTAAAGACGGAAACCTTGTAGTGAATGGAAATACCATTCGTATTACAGCAGAAAAAAATCCTGCAGACCTTAAATGGAACGATGTAGGGGTAGATGTTGTGATTGACTGTACAGGTATCTTTAAAGAAAAAGACTCTGCGCAGGCGCATATTGATGCCGGTGCTAAGAAAGTAGTTATTTCTGCACCATCTAAAACCGCACCTATGTTTGTAATGGGTGTTAACCATAAAGATGTTAAACCAGAAGATACAATTGTTTCTAACGCTTCCTGTACTACAAACTGTCTTGCTCCACTTGCAAAAGTAATAGACGATGAGTTTGGTCTTGTAGAAGGTTTAATGACAACAGTTCACGCAACTACAGCTACCCAGTTAACTGTAGATGGACCATCAGCAAAAGATTTTAGAGGTGGTAGAAGTGCACTTATGAATATTATTCCATCTTCAACCGGTGCAGCCGTTGCTGTAGGGAAAGTAATTCCTAAACTAGACGGGAAACTTACCGGGATGGCTTTTAGAGTACCAACCGCAGATGTTTCTGTAGTAGACCTTACGGTTAAGACAGACAAGTCTGTGAGCTACGAAGATGTAAAAGCTGCATTCAAAAAAGCTTCTGAAGGAGCTTACAAAGGAGTGATTTCTTATACTGACGATGCCGTGGTTTCTCAGGATTACGTATCAGACGCGCACACTTGTAATTTTGATGCCGATGCAGGAATCGCACTTAACGATAATTTTTTCAAATTAATCGCATGGTATGATAACGAATATGGTTATTCTGCCAAACTTTTGGATTTAGCGGCACACGTTAATTCAATTTAATATTTTATTTTAGAGCCTGAAGAAAGCTACGCTTAGGTTATTTTTTAATCTTTAGCCCTTTCCTCAGGCTTTTTAATTAAACCATATTCACACACACATGATATTAATAGCGGACGGTGGCTCTACAAAATGTGATTGGATTTTACTTAGTGCAACGGGAGAAGAATTACTTAGAACCCGCACCAAAGGATTAAATCCGGCAGTATTTCCCGAGGGAGTACTGGAACAACGTATTGAAGAAAATGCCGAATTAAAAGAAGTAAAAGATAAAGTAGAACGCGTGCATTTTTACGGCGCCGGTTGTGGTACCGAAACGCCTAAAAAATTATTGGAAGGAATTTTTACCAATTTCTTTACAAATGTAGAAGAAGTTATAATCCTGGAAGATATGGTAGCTGCGGTTTACGCCGCCACTACAGAGCCTGGTATTGTATGTATTCTTGGTACAGGTTCTAATAGTTGTTACTTTGACGGCAAGGATATTCACCAGGCCGTGCACTCTCTTGGTTATATTCTTATGGATGAAGCCAGTGGAAATTACTTCGGAAAAAGACTAATTAGAGATTATTATTACAAAAGAATGCCTCCAGAACTTGCTGAAGAATTTGGTAAGTTATACAATATGGAGTCAGATGAGATTAAGAAAAATCTCTATCGTAGAGAGAACCCAAATACTTACCTCGCTTCTTTTGCTGAATTTATTTTTTCTAACGAACGTAATGGTTATTTCTACAAATTAGTACACGAAGGAATTACAGATTTTATGCATTCCCGTGTAATGTGCTACAAACAAGCCCAAAATACGCCTGTGCATTTTATTGGTACCATCGCTTACTTTAGTGAAGATATTATTCGTGCAGTAGCCCAACCTTACGGAATAGAAATTGGGAATATTGTACGTAGACCTATTGATGCATTAATAGAATACTATAGAAAAGAAGTGCTTGCTCCTAATTAATTACAGTTTTTCATAAATTTTAGTACATTTAAGAAATTTACACTTAAATGCTTATAAAAGTTTATGGAAGTGCCGTCTTTGGGGTAGAGGCAACTACAATTACTATAGAGGTAAATGTAGCAACCGGTATTGGATATCATTTAGTTGGTCTTCCAGATAATGCGGTTAGGGAAAGCAGTTTTAGAATTGCAGCCGCGCTACAAAATAACGGCTATAAGTTTCCGGGTAAAAAGATCATCGTCAATATGGCGCCGGCCGACCTTAGAAAAGAAGGTTCGGCTTACGATCTTAGTTTAAGCCTCGGGATTCTGGCCGCTTCAGGCCAAATTAAAGCAGAAAATATTTCAGAATATATAATTATGGGTGAGCTTTCGCTAGACGGAAGCTTGCAACCCATAAAGGGCGCCTTACCCATTGCTATTAAAGCCAAAGAAGAAGGTTTTAAAGGATTTATACTTCCGAAGCAAAATGCCAAAGAAGCCGCCATAGTTAGCGGACTTGAAGTTTATGGCGTGGAAAATATCACAGAAGTAATCAACTTTTTTGATAAAGATGAAGCTTTAGAGCGAACCATAATTAATACCCGCGAAGAATTCTACAAAAACCTGGATCATCCCGAACACGATTTTGCCGATGTTAAAGGCCAGGAATCTATAAAACGCTGTATGGAAATTGCCGCAGCGGGCGGTCATAATATTATTTTAATTGGTCCGCCGGGAGCCGGGAAAACGATGCTGGCAAAACGCCTGCCCAGTATTTTACCACCAATGACTTTACATGAAGCCCTGGAAACTACTAAAATTCATAGTGTGGTTGGGCGTGTTAAAGAGCACGTGGGTTTAATGTCTCAAAGGCCTTTTAGAAGTCCTCATCACACGATTTCGGACGTAGCACTTGTCGGCGGTGGAGCGTATCCGCAACCGGGAGAAATTTCTTTATCACATAATGGCGTCTTATTTTTAGATGAATTACCAGAATTTAAACGCGGCGTTTTAGAGGTAATGCGTCAACCGTTGGAAGATCGGGAAGTAACGATTTCCAGAGCTAAATTTACGGTAACTTATCCTTCTAGCTTTATGCTGGTGGCGAGTATGAATCCCAGTCCAAGCGGATATTTTAACGATCCCGATGCGCCTGCAACTTCTTCCCCGGCAGAAATGCAACGCTATTTAAGTAAAATTAGCGGCCCTTTATTAGACAGGATAGACATACATATTGAAGTGACTCCCGTTCCATTTGAAAAATTAAGTGAAGAACGCCGTGGGGAAAGCAGTGTTGAAATTAGGAAAAGAGTGACTCAGGCGCGCCAATTTCAAACCGAACGTTTTAAAGAATCTGATTCAGTGCACTACAATGCACAAATGAGTGTACGCCAAATCCGAAAATTTTGTGCGCTAGATGATGCTTCAAAAGCTTTGCTTAAAACCGCAATGGAGCGTTTAAATCTTTCTGCTCGCGC
>NZ_CAXAVR010000136.1:0-6128 GCF_963972535.1 uncultured Salegentibacter sp. | reverse complement strand
AGATGGGAAGGTTTAAAAGCAAAACCCCGGGAAGAAGGATTTTATAAAGGAATGCTTCCCATTATGAAAGATATTCTGCGACGAGACCGCAATCCCAATATCTTAAAGTTTGCCAGCTCCAGAATCTGCCCCAGTTGTAAAGGAGCACGTATTAAGGCTGAACATCTGGATTACCAATGGAAAGGTCTGAATTTCCAGGAATGGATGGATTTACCTTTAAATTTTTTATACGAAAGCCTGAAAAACAGGAGTTTAAAAGATGGAGAACAGCTTTTGGTAGATAAGATTTGTACGCAGTTGTTCGACCTGATACGACTTGGGATGGAGGAATATCGCTTGAGTACTCCCAGTACCGAAATTTCTTCGGGAGATGCACAGCGTATAAAACTCATAAAACAGGTAAACAGTAGCCTGCAGGGAATTCTCTATGTTTTTGATGAACCTTCCATCGGTTTATCGGAGGAATATCAAAACTATTTACGCCATATTTTGAATCGGTTGATAAAGCGCGGTAACACGGTTATGGTGGTAGAGCACGATTTAAATTTTATAAGATCTGCCGATTGGATAATCGAGTTAGGACCCGAAGCCGGGGCTTACGGGGGAGAAATTCTTTTTAATGGACCGATTAAAGAGTTTTTAAATGCCGAAAATTTATCGAGTCCAACCCTGGCTGAAATACAAAAAGAAAATTCAAAAGCTGAAGTCGAACCTGTAAAAACCTCAGTAGATGCATTTTCTCCCAACGCTGGAGAATTAATCGTTGCGAACAGAAAATCATCTGAATTTCTTCAAAAACTTTCGGTATATTCAAAAAAAGAAGGTTTAAAGTTGCTTACGGTTTCAGATCAACCTATTGGTAAAACCCCCAGAGGTAACCCCGCCACTTATACCGGCCTGGCCGATAAAATACGCGATCTCCTAGCAAAATCACCGGAAGCCAAAGCTCTAAAATTAGCTAAAGGTGCCTTTTCTTTCAATAATAAGCGCGGGAGATGCGAAACCTGTGAAGGGGCAGGTGTGATCACACTTTCTATGAATGTGTTGGGTACTATTAATCAGGTTTGTCCTACCTGCAACGGCCAGCGCTTTAAGCCGGAAGTTTTGCAGGTGGATTGGAAGAATAAAAATATTGCCCAAATCTATAACCTGAGTATAGCTGAAGCTTTTGAGTTCTTTACCGGCGAAAATAAAATCACTAAAATACTTGCTTTAATGTTGCAATTAGGCCTGGGTTATATTACACTTGGCCAGCCTTCAAATACCCTGTCTGGTGGCGAAGCACAACGAATTAAGCTCACCAAACATTTTGCAAAACAATCTAAAAAAACACTTTTATTGTTGGAAGAACCCAGTATTGGATTACACCAGCAAAATGTGCGCCAGCTCCTAAAAGCTTTGCATCAGCTTAAAAATCAAACCGCGGGAATTATTTGCTTTGAGAATCATCAGCTTTTTCAATCTTCGTGTGATATCCTGGTAGAAAATAATAATAAAGCTTCCTTGCCGGAATTTAAAGAATCACCAGACCAACGAAGAGATACTATTGCTGTAAAAGGAGCTAAAACCCATTATTTAAAGGACCTGGAAGTAGACTTACCCAAGAATCAATTATCTGTAGTTACCGGAATTTCGGGATCGGGTAAATCTTCTTTGGTGATAGACACCCTGCACGGTTATGGATTACAGGAAATGACCAAACAGTTTTCGAGTTATCAGCAATCCAGGGTAGGAGTTAATTTTCAGTTTGATGTAGATTATATTGAAGGGCTTACTCCAACTATTTGTGTTACCCGTAAAGAAAAAAGTTTTACAGAACGCTCTGATATTGCTAAACAGACGGGAATAGATAAGATCTTACGCTTTGCTTTTTCAAGAAAAGCACAATACGAAGGAGAAGAATTATCTGCCAGCCATTTTTCTAACAATCACGAATTGGGAAAATGTGCTGTATGTGATGGGATGGGGCAAGAACTGCTGCCCGATTTAGATAAAATAGTCCTGGACCAAAATAAAAGTATTACCAACGGTCTTTTTGAGCATAATAAATCCCTGGCTTATTACGGTCACGCAAGCAGCCAGTACATGGCAATTGTAAAGGAGGTGGGAGCTCAATATAATTTTAATTTGGAAACCCCTTTTAATGAGCTAAGTCACGAGCAAAAAGATATTCTTATTAATGGAGCAGGCGGAACTGTATGGAAGGCCAACTGGCAGTTCAAAACCAAAACCAGGGAAGGCATTCAGGAGGTAAGTATGAAATGGGAAGGGCTTTTCCATTACTTAAAAGATGAATATTATAAAACCCGGAAAAATAAAAATATTGAAAAGCTAAAAGCCCTTTTTTCCCTCAACGAATGTAGCCGTTGTTCTGGAAGTGGATTAAAACCGGAAAGATTATCCTTTAAAATTGGAGGAAAATCTATTCATGAGATACGGTCAATGAACTTTAAAGCTTTGGAAAACTGGCTTTCGACTAATTCCAGGCTAGATGAAATGGATCAAAAACTTATATTTAGGATTCAGCCGCATTTAATTAATACTATTAAGCGCGCAAAGCAGTTGCACATTGATCATCTTCAATTAAACCGAAAATCAATGACGCTTTCCGGCGGAGAAAATCAACGAGTAGCGCTTATCAAGCAGTTAAATAGCCCGCTTAAGGGTATTACTTATCTTTTGGATGAACCTTCAGCAGGATTGTCTAATAACAATATTCCCGACCTGGTCAATATTCTCAAAGAACTCGTGGAAAAGGGGAATACAGTTATTGTAATTGAGCATAATAAAGAGATTATTCTGAAGGCTGATAAACTAATTGAAATAGGACCACAGGCGGGAAAATTAGGCGGTTATCTTACTTTTCAGGGAAATTCGCAAGAATATTTGAAACGAAAGGATTCTCATTCTTTTTTAAAAGAATCTTCTCAACCAATTATTTTAAAAGAATCAGAGAAAACTATTTCCTTCCGAAAAATCTCCAAACATACTTTAGTGAAAGCTGCTCTGAAAGTGCCAGTTGGTGGCATTACAGCTATTAGCGGTAAATCTGGAATAGGAAAAACGACCTTAGTAAAAGACATCCTGATTCCGAGTATTGAAACCGGAAAACCGGTAAATTGTGAAAGCATAAAGTTCCCAAAAAAGTATTCAGGAGCGCATTATTTTGAGGCTAAAAAACTTAGAACCCACGCGAATACCTTATTGGTATCTTATTTAGATCTACTAAAGGAAATAAGTAAAATTTTTGCAAGCGAAACAAACTTAAAACCCCGGGATTTTTCATATAAAACAAAAACCAGTCAGTGTGCCAACTGCAAAGGAAAAGGCTATCTGGAAACCAGCCTGGATGTAGCTGCCAATACCATTGAAAAGTGCGAAGTTTGTAAAGGGAAACGTCACCAGCAGCATATTTTGGAACATACTGTAGATTCAAAAAATATTGCTGATGTACTCGCCTTTAATCTACTAGATTTAAAACAATGGTTTGAAGAAATGAAGGTTTCACAGAAAAATATTTCATTTTTAAATCAGATGGAGAAAATCGGTTTGGCGCATCTGCACTTAGATCAGGCTGTACAATCACTTTCCTCGGGAGAAAAGCAACGATTATTACTTTTGAATTGGCTGCAGAGTCCGACTACCAATGCTCTTTATATTCTTGACGAACCCAGCACCGGATTGCATTATGCCGATATTGATCTTTTGTTTGAAATACTGAAAAAACTCAGTAAAAACAATGATTTATTAATCATAGATCATAATCCATATTTGTTACAAAAGATTGGAGTTGGAGTGGTTTTAGAATAAAATTTATGACTGAAAAATCTTTTCTTTTTTCCTTAAACTTCAGGATTTTTTCTATTTTTAAACTGTTTTTAGTGATTTCTATGAATCCTAATTAGTTAATAATTCAAATTCATTCAATTTTAAAATTCCCTTACATTAATGAATAAATTAGTTGTTAGCAGGAGATCGGAATGGGCCAACAGGGCCAGAAAAATCGGATTATATCTTAATGATAATAAAATTGATACCATAGGAAATGGAGAATCAAAAGAATTTACATTGGAACCCGGAGATTACAAATTGAAAGCAAAAATTGATTGGTGTGGGAGCCAGGTTCATCATTTTGAAATAAAAGAGAATGAGGTAACAAAAGTAGAACTTACTGGATTTACCCAAAATAAATGGGTGCTACCTATATTGGTATTTATTCAAATGATTCTTCTTGTTTTATCATACATTATTGAGATAAATAGTGTTTTAATGATCGCTTTCTCTACGTGTCTGTTAATTTATATAATCTATCCAATTACTTTTGGTAAAAATAATTACCTCAAATTAATCCCAGGATAATTAAACCCGGAACATTCAGCATAATTGATAAATTCTAAAAGATTTGATAAAAATGAATAAAGTAAGAATTACCGGTTTAGGATTATTAGCAATAGGCATTAGCTTAATTTCCCTGCTTGAAGGAGATTTAGCCGGCCTATCTGGCGGGTTATTAACAGGTTTGGGAATTGGTTTATTGGTAACCGGCCGTTTAAGATTTCAGAAATAAGTGCTCACATTTAATTTTCTTCAAAAGAAAAAATAGCTTCTATTGGCAATTTAAAAAGCCTGGAAATTCTAAATGCCGTTGGCAAACTGGGGTCGAATTTCTCTTTCTCTATGGCATTAATTGTTTGCCGCGAGACCCCAATAATATCTGCTAAATCTTCCTGGGTATAGCTATTTTCGGCTCTTAGTACTTTTAATTTATTTTTCATGCGTAGCGTTTGGTATTTACAGTGACCAAAACCAAATAGGTTAGGCCTATAAATATTACCAGGTTGCTTATTTCGGCATTATATGCAATTAAATTGGTGGCATCAAGTAGAGAATAAGTTAAGCCAACTACTACCGCTAAGCCTAAGGTTAAAGCCAAAGATTCTAAATGAATTTTACGCTCCAGCTCATCAAAATTATTGAACATTCTCCGGTTCGCAATAATCATTAAAATTCCGTGCACAAAGTTTACCGAAACTGCCAGTGTGGTTAATACACTATGATCGTCCCAAAAGTATTTGGGGCCAAAAGAGGCAAGGGCAAGGGTAGCCACCCAGCTCCAGGTCCAAATGGCAAGGTTGTAAAGATTCTTTTTTCGTTCTGCTTTCATTTTTAATGTAATTAATAGTTTACTTTATGTAATGTTTACTTTACAAACATACGCAATTAATTTAAATGTAAAGTTTTATTTACATAAATTTCTTTGAAATTCAGAAAAAGAATGATGTTAAGGGATAAATTAGTATCTTAAATTCTAAATAATTCTCCTAATGAAAAGAGTATTTCAAGTATTAATATTATTTCTTGCTACAGCGGCTATGGGGCAGGATTCAGAAAATCAAAAGGAAGAACAGATAAAAGAACTTATTGAAAATTCTTTTCAAGAAATATTTTCTAATATGGAGCCTCAAGCGCTTGAGACTTATTGTACCCCAGATTTCTTACTCCTGGAAACGGGGGAAGTTTGGGATATGGAAAAGATGAGAAATTATATTAAAAAAGCGAGGGAGCAAAAATCACAGGTGAAAAGGATTAACTCTTTTAATTTTATTGAAATAAAAATTGAAGGAAAAATGGCCTGGGTGGCCTATCACAATAAAGCCGAATTTATGTCTGGAGATGAGGTAGTAAGGGAAATAAATTGGCTGGAAAGTGCCTCTGCCATTCTCACTAATGAAGGTTGGAAGCTTCAGCTTCTTCATTCTACCATAGCGAGCAAAGAGTAATAGTAATTTGATGCTGGCAGTATATAGCTTCGGTTTAAATCTCAATTATTTGATGAAAATAATTTTCAAAGCTTTCTTTCACTATCTTTACCCGGTTAATGCTAAACTATTTAGAAATTATGGCAAAAGAAAAATCACCTTCAAAGAATTCGGCTAAAAAAGAACCGGTTTTGAGTTTAAAGGAAAAGCGTGCTGCTAAGGCCGCAAAGAAAAAGAACAGAAGTTAATTAGATATTTTATTAAAATTTATTAAAAGAAAAGAGGCTGTCTAAGACAGCCTCTTTTTATATAGTTTCAAAATATTTTACTTTTTCTTAGGTTCAAAAACCGGTAATAATTGGCTGCTTA